>DASRSF010000121.1:0-18743 GCA_035656615.1 Vulcanimicrobiaceae bacterium
GATCCGCCGCGATCCGATAGGGCGAGGCTGCCTGTTCGATGACGCCGACAAGCACGTCCGGCTCGCGCAGCCGGTCCTTCACGGATGCAACATACACGACTGCGTCTAGGCCGTCCGCACTACTCATCGGCACGGCTAACGCCGCCCGGTCGGACGGCAACACCGGCCGGTAGTCTGCGCTCGATTCCACTCGATGACCGCACAGCGCGGCATGCGCGGGCAAAAACCGGCTTGCCCCGCGTGAAAGGCGTGTGCCCGGCACGTGCTCCGCACGCGATCCGCAGGCGTAGACGCACTCCAAGTCGGCTTGCGCCGGCGCGAATACCAAAACCACGTCAATCGAGCAATCAATGGCGCGCACCGCCGTGTTCAACGCCTGAAGGACGGCGGCTTTGGAGTGCCGCGATGCGTCGTTGAGCGCGGCGATCGTTTCAAGAACGGCACGCTGGCGACGCTGTAGGAAAGCGCACATATCGTTCGCATGCCGAGCGCGCAGCCGGCAACGTTGCGCGTAGGCGCAGGCGCACAAAGAGAGAACCGCTAGAATACTCAAGGCAAGTTCGCACACGGGAGGTAAGTGCCCATCTTCGCCCGACGCAAGCCAGGAGATCCAACGTAGATGCGCGCGCGGGTAAACGAGCGTCTAGAACGGGCCGCACGGTTTCCGGTCACGCTTATCGTGGCGCCCGCCGGTTTCGGCAAATCGGTCGCGCTGCGCGATTTTCTGGAAACGAGCCGGACGCAAGCCGCGCGATATGACGTGCGCCGCGAGGACGGTACGTTGCTCGCGTTCGTCCGGCGTTTGAGTGAAACGCTGCAGCCGTACGCGCCAAGTGCGCTAGCCGCATTTCCGGCGATGCAAGAACGCGTGCTCGCGGCCGATGAGCCCGTGCTTCAACTTTCGGACTGGTTTTTGGAACACCTCAAACAGTGCACGTGTACTGTGGTCATCGACGACCTGCACTATGCTGCGCCCGACCCGGCTTCGATAGCACTGCTGGCCGATCTCGTGGAACGCACCAGCGAGCGCATGAAATGGATTATTTCCACGCGCAGCGACGTCGGTTTGCCGATCGCAACATGGGTGGCCTACGGACGCATGGACATTCCAATTGGCGAAGACGATCTTCGGTTTACCTCCGACGAGGCGTTGGCGACAGCCGATCAAACGCAAACCGCCGCGGAACCATCGGAGATTGAAGAACTTCGGCAATTGACGGAAGGCTGGCCCGTTGCGCTGACCATCGCGCTGCGCACGCGAACGCATTCGACGGATCTGCAAAAAGCGTCGTTCGGAACCCGTGAGATGGTGTACCGTTATTTGGCAGAACAGGTCTTCGCTGGACTAACGCCGCAGCAGCGCGAATTCGCGCTCGCGACATCCGTATTTTCAACGTTCGACGGTGCGATCGCACAATCGCTCGGAGGCGATCAGCGCTTCGTCGAATCGTTCCGCTCGAAGGCGGCGTTCTTGAACGAAACGGGTCCGGCGCAATACCGCTACCACGACCTGTTCCGCGATTTTCTCGAGACGGAGCTGCGCCGGTCGGGCGAAGAACGCTGGCGTCTAGCGCTGAGCGAAGGTGCGCGGCTGTTGGAGGAGCGCGGCGACTATGCGGGCGCGCTGGTCCTGTACGTAAAAGCGCGCGCTGCACCGCAATTGCTGCAACTGATCGAGCGCGACGGCTTCTCTTTATTCGAACGCGGCGAAGCGGGCAAACTGGCCGATGCGCTCGACATTCTGCCGTTGCCGCTGCGCAGCTCCAGTGCGGTCGCGGTGGGCTTGCGCGCGATGATTGACGCGGGCTTGGGCCGTTTCGAAATCGCGCAGCGCGACTTTTTGAACGCGATCGCGCAGACCGAACGTGACGACGAGCTGCGCATGCGCCTGGTGCACCGGTACGCCATCGAGCTGGTGCGCTCCGATCACGACTGCGTTCAATTTTTGGAACCGTACGCCTTGGACGAACGGATCGATGCGCGGTACCGCGTGCCGCTTTTCGGTACGCTGGCCACCGGATATCTGCACGCGGGAAAGTCTGCCGAAGCCTTGTCGGTCGCGCAGCGCGGACTTGCCGCGCTCGACGCGTCGATTTCCGCCGACATTACGGCTCGTCTTTTTCAGCAAGCCGCATACGTCGAACGCTATGCCGGTTCGAAAGAAAAAGCGCGCTCCTACGCAAACACCGCAATCGAGCTCGCGCTTGCGAACAACCTGCACGAACTGGCTGCTCGCGCATATAGTGTGTTGTATACGATCGTGCACGACACGACAGACGATCCGATCGCTAGTCTTGCAATTTTGGATAAGCTGAGCGAATGCGCGAGAAAAGGAGCGAGTTCACAGGCGCGGCTCTTTGCGCTGGTCGCATCGTACGACATCGAAGTGGAACGCGGCGACGATGCTGCGCTTGAAGACCTCGACCGGCAGATGCAAGAATACCAAGCGTTGCTGCCGCGGTTGCGCACCACCGCGGTACTTCCCGCCCAAGCGTTGCGCGCGGCGTGGAGCGGCGACTTCGACGGTGCGTACGAGCGGGTTGGGGGAACGGCAGCGGATCAAACGACCGCCGAACAGCGCGCACTGCGCGCCGCCGAATCCGGGTTGTATGCGCTCGCCGCCGGTCGCAACGAAGAGGGCGAACGCGAATTGCAAGCGGCGTCCGATGCGGTTACGCGTGCCGATGCCTGCGCCAAAGACGTAATTCGCGCGCGGCTGCTGCTTGCCGTCGCTGAAATGGTTCGCGGTCATGACGGCGCCGCGCACCGCTACATCAGCGAAGCGGAACGTGTTGCCGGCGGCTCGCTGCCGCGTTTGGCAGCGCTGGCGAATGCCGTGCGCACCATGTACCGCGTGCGCTTGGGTCAAACAGAACCCGAGCACTGGGCTGCGGCGCTCGAGCGTTTGCGTTCAAACCATTTCGGCGGTCTTGCCCGGCTGCTTGGAGCGCTGCCGCAGCCGGCAGCGGAGGGCGGCGGGTACACGGCGCTCACTCCCGCCGAGCGTGAAATCCTTCAGATGCTGGCCAGGGGCGCAAGTACGAAGGAGGTCGCCGGTAGCACCGGCCGAAGCCCGCACACGGTCGATACGCATATCCGTTCCATTTGCCGTAAGCTGGAATGCCGCGGGCGCCGCGAGGCGATAGCGTTAGCAACCAGCAGAGGGTGGGTACAAACGTAGCGGTTTTTCGGGTGGCCGCTGTTCAGGAGTCCGGACGTTGCAGTTTTTCAGATCTCTTCTGATGGTCTTCGTTTTAAGCACTATTACTGCATGCGGCTCAATGCAAGGCGGCACGCTGCCCGTGGGCGGGCGGACGTCACAGGGCACACCTCAGGCGTTGCCCGGCGGAACACCCCAAGCGCTTCCCGGTGGTACGCCACAGGCGCTGCCCGGCGCGAGTCTTGGCTGCGATCTCACGTTCGAAGCCGATCAGGCCAACTGCACGATCGCGATCAACATCAACATCCCGCCGGTGAGCGATGCGAGCACGCCCGCCAATTTGCTCTCAGGCCTGCATCCGGCCGATCTGCAAAATCGCTACCGTCTTCCGGTAGGGCGTTCGGGCGGTACGGTCGCGATTGTCGACGCCTACGACTCTCCGGTGGCCGAGAAGGACTTAGCCGTCTACCGTGCCGCGTTCGGACTGCCGGCATGTTCTTCGAGTAACGGCTGCTTCCGCAAGGTCAACCAGCTTGGTCAAACCACCTCGTATCCCGGGGCCAACTCCGGGTGGGACCAGGAGATTGCGCTCGATCTGGACATGGTCTCCGCGGCTTGTCCGAACTGCAAGATCGTACTGGTCGAAGCGAAATCGTCCTCATTCGACGATCTGGGCGCAGCGGTTGATAAGGCCGCTTCGTTGGGCGCCGTCGCCATCAGTAATAGTTACTACGGCCCCGAATGGTCGGGCGAGACCGCGTACGACAAGCATTACCACCATTCCGGAATAGCGATCACCGTGAGCTCCGGCGATCAGCAGTCGTCATTTTATCCGGCTGCATCGCCGTACGTCACAACGATCGGCGGTACGTCGCTGAACGGCGCGTCCGGCACCTGGAAAGAAACGGCCTGGCAAAACGGCGGCGAAGGCTGCAGTCTCTACGAAGCCAAGCCTTCGTTCCAATCCAGTACGAACACCGGTTGTAAAACGCGCGCCGCCGCCGACATTGCCGCAGTAGCGGATCCGCAAACCGGCGTCACGATGTACGACTCAACCGCGGGCGGCTGGCTAGTAGCCGGCGGCACCAGCGTCGGAGCTCCAATCGTGGCCGCAGCCTACGCGCTCTCCGGCAATCCGCAAGGCCCCGCATATTCCTACAGCCACCGCAGCGACTTCTACGATCTCCCGCCCACCAGCTACGACCTCCCCACCGGCCTCGGCTCCCCCAACGGCATAACGGGCCTCTAAAACACCCCGCAAGCGCGGCTTCCATCAGCGCTGCGCGCCCCGCTACGTGCTGCTACGACGTTCTCCCTTGTCATCCTGAGCCTGTCGAAGGACGGCCGAGCGCAGTCGAGGCAAACGCGCTTCGGCAAGCTCAGCGGTGGTTCGACAAGCTCACCATGACAAAATGGGGCGCCATTACAAAATGGGTTAGACGGCGTGTTGTTCGGGGCGCTCGCCGTGGGTGAGGGCTTGTGGGACCGTTTCGTAGATTGCGAAGAACGCATCGACTCCGGTCGCGGTGAGCAGACGGCGTACGAAGGCGGATTTTACGGCCAGTACCGCGGGCTCCATCGCATGCTGGGTGCGATGCTTATTGGCGGCAATGAGCGCGCCGATGAGCGTGCTGGTCACGAACTTGGCCGCCGTGAGATCCAGAACGACCCGTGATTCGTGGTACGCGGGCTCCAGACGGCTGCGAAGCTCGTCTCGCCGGTAGATGTCCCATTCGCCTGCCAATGATATGACCATTACGCGTCTATCGTAGCGTGCCCGGCCCCTACCGGTCCCTACTCAAATTACGGTATGTCGCCTACCCCTGCTCCTCTCGTACTGTGGGATGCGAGGAGGAAGTTCATCCATGAAGCGATTGACCGCCGCGGCATTGTCCGTCGGCCTACTCACGGCATCATGTGCGGGCCACGGCGGCTCCGCCATTCCGTCAGCACCAGCCGGCACCGGCGCACAAAGCACGTTCGGGACGCACTCCACCCGGGCGACCACCACGACCGCGACGGCTCCAGCGGGCTGGGCATCAACGGCGACCCAAAATATGGCGCTCCAGGCAGCCACCGACACTGGGCCGCTTTCCAGTTCCAAAACGCTCACGATCCACGTTGCGCTCCAACTGCATAACGTCGATCAATTGAAGTCCGCCGTTGCAAACCGGCAGATTGTTTCGCGCAGCGCGTTTATGGCCACGTACGCTCCGACTGCCTCGGATGTCTCTCAAGTGACGAGCTACTTGCAATCCAAAGGCTTTACGGGCGTCAAAGCTCAGCCGAATAACATTCTGGTCGACGCGACCGGTACCGTAACGCAGATCAATGCGGCGTTCAATACGAAGATGGAATCTTATACGGCAAACGGCCAAGCAGTATTTGCCAACGCTGCACCCGCGTACGTACCGGTTTCGCTCGGCGGTATCGTCGTTTCCGTACTCGGGCTGAATAACGCGCAAGTCGTTGCCGCGAAACCGAAGACGCAGGCAAAGGGCGCTAAAGCCGGTCCATCGCCCGCACCAACGGTGGCGCCGACTGTTGCGCCGACGGCATCGCCGACGCCCACGCCGACCGCACCGCCGACCGCTGATGCGTGCACGGAAGGCGTGAATGCTGAAGGTCTGTGCCCGCGCTTTTACGATCCGCCGACCATTCAGCTTGCGTACGATGCGGCAAACGCACCGACGGCTGCAAACACCGGCGTCGCGATCGTAACCGAAGGCGACCCGAGCGGCGCAGTCAGCGACTTCCGCTGGAACGAGCAAGTCTATAACATGCCGGTCGTTCCCGTGAACATCGTGCAAGTCGAAACAAAGGGAACGGATACCTCGGGCGATGGCGAGTGGACGCTCGATATGACGGCCGTTCAGGGTCTGGCCGCGACCGTAAATCACATCGATCTCTACAACCTGAGCAGTCTGGATGATTCCGATATCGTTAACGGCTACAACAAATGGGTCGTCGACAATAAGGATCCGGTGGGCAATTCGTCCTTCGGCGGCTGCGAGCTGTTCCCATATCAGGACGGCGCTATGCTGGCAGCCGACGAAGTGCTCGTCGAAGCCGCTTCGCAAGGGCAAACGATGTTCGTTGCAACCGGTGACGCAGGTGCGTACTGCAATAACGTCATCGACGGTTTGCTGGGTGTGAATACCAACGCCGTACCGGCAGGGCTTCCGTTCCAGAGCTGGCCCGCAGTATCGCCGTACGTTGCGGCAGTCGGTGGAACCGATCTCTACAGCAATGCCGACGGTTCGTACCTTGGCGAAACCTCGTGGGAATCCGGCGGCGGCGGCTTGAGTCAATTCGAGTACTCGCCGTACTGGGAATCGCCGACGCAACCCGTTGGAACCACGGCAGTCGGGTACAGCTTACGCGGCGTTCCGGATGTTGCAATGGATGCATCGCTCGAGACCGGTTACCTGGTGTACTCGTCGGCACAAGCGGCAAATGGATCGTGCACACCTTGCATCGAGGCAGGCACGAGTCTGGCTTCTCCGCTGGCGGCAGGCGCCTACGCCCGCCTGCAATCCGCGCACGGAAATGCGCTTGGATTCGGGCCAATCGCGTTCTACGCAATCTACACCGAAAATCCAAACTCGAGCGAACTTTCGGCGGGACCGCCTCCGACCTCACTCGTTGGCGGCTTCCATGACATTCTCTCAGGATCAAACGGCATGTACGCCGCCGGACCGCGTTACGACTACACAACGGGTCTTGGCAGTTTCGACGTGGTGAAGACCAATGCGCTCATCGGACATTAGTGGAGGAACAATGAACAGCGTCAATCACTCGCGGATACGAAGCCTGCTGCGCACGGCCGTTCCGGTAACTCTCGCCGCACTCGTTAGCGCATGTTCCGGTCACGGGGGGCAGTCGATGCTGCCCTCCGGCCCCGGCACGATGAACAGTAACGCGAGCGCGCATCACACCGACACGACGGCAATTGCCGCTCCCAGCGGATGGGCCGCAACTGCAACGCAAGGCGCGACGGTCGCTAATGCAACGAACCTGGGCGCGCTCAGCCCCTCCCAAACGCTAACGGTGCGCGTCGTGCTGCAAGCGCACAACGCCTCGCAACTCGCGCAAGCCGTTGCTTCCGGTCAACGGTTCAGCGATGCCCAGCTGATGAGCCAATACGCGCCGACCTCCAGTGAAGTCTCGCAGGTCGTCAGCTACTTACAAGCGCAGGGCTTCACCGGCGTTCAAGCATCATCCAACAACTTAATGGTCAGCGCGAACGGAACGGCAGCTCAAGCGCAAAAAGCCTTTGACACCTCGCTCAATTCATTCTCGCTGAACGGCAAAAACGTGTACGCGAATACAACGCCGGCGTTCGTTCCTCAGTCGCTTGGCGGGATCGTGCTGTCGGTTCTCGGATTGAACAATGCCGCGCGCGTTGCATCCTCGCCGACGGCGTGCTTCCCGGTGGATCCGGCGCCTTCGGGAACGCCGTGCGTGCGTGATTTCGACGCGCATGCGATCCAAACGTTCTACGATGCGGGAACAGCACCGCAAGCAACCAATACGACCGTCGCCGTCATGGCGGAAGGTAACGTTTCACAAACGGTCACCGACTTACGGTACGAAGAGCAGCAGCTCGGCTTGCCGCAAGTTCCCGTAAACGTCGTGAAGGTCGGACTTTCCAGCCCCGACACGGCCGGTTTGGACGAATGGGATCTCGACACGCAGAGCTCCACCGGTATCGCAGGCAGCGTGAAGGCGCTCTACATCTACGACACGACCTCGCTGACCGACTCGGACATCGCAAACGAATACAATGCCTGGGAATCGCAAAACGTCGCGCAGCTCGGCAACTCGTCGTTCGGTGAGTGCGAATACTCCGCGTATCTGGACGGTTCGATGAAGGCCGACGATCAAACGATGATGTTTGCGGCGGCGCACGGACAAACGATGTTCGCCTCCTCCGGCGACCAAGGTTCTGGATGCCCGCTGCTGCCGACAAACGGCGTTCCGGCTTCCGGGCCGCCAATGGTCGCGTATCCCGCCTCTTCACCGTGGATCGTCGCGGTGGGCGGCACGACCGTAACCTCAAACAACGACGAAACGTATCTCGGTGAAACGGCTTGGAATTCCGGCGGCGGCGGTTTGAGCCAATTCGAAAACGCCACGAGCTGGGAAGAGCCCGTACAGCTGACGACTGGAATTGTGGCCGCAGGCAATCTGCGCGGTGTCCCGGACATCGCGATGGCGGCGGACCCGAATGCCGGCGGATATCTGATCTACGTGCAGCAGCCGCTGGTATTCATTGACGGGACATGCGGTCCCGGACCGTGCGGTGTCGGCGGCACCAGCGAAGCGTCACCGCTTTCGATGGGCGTCTACGCGCGCATGTTAACCGCGCATCCGAGCCTGGGCTTTGCCGCGCCGCACCTTTACAAGAACTACCAGCAATACGAAAGCGGCGAAACGCTCGTACAAGGACCGCCGCCCACGGAAAGCTACGGCGGCTTCCACGACATCATCACCGGCGCAAACGGTACCTACCAAGGTCTGCCGGGATATGACTACACGACGGGCCTGGGAACATTCGACATCAACGCACTCAACAACACGATCCAATAACATAACCATATCCCGGGTCTGCAAAAAGGGCCGCTTCGGCGGCCCTTTCCTATACCGATAAACTCGGGAAACATGATTCGGCGCTTAGCGGAGACCGATCAGCGCCGTTGTTACCTGGCGCAGCGTTTGTGCGAGCTCGTTCGCGGACCGCCCGTCGCTACCGTCAAGCCATGCGGCGATGACGCCCAGCTGTGCGCCCGCGACTGCTTGCGCAATACCGGGCGGTAGCGGATCGGACTGCACGATCAGCTCCGCAAGCAGCGTGCGTACGACGGATGTGCTCTCTCCGTCAAGCAACGATTTTGCCAACGTTCGGTTTTGTCGAAAATGCTCCAAAACGAACACGGCTTTTTGGAGGTCCGGCGTAGGGCCGGCGAGCTGTGAGAGCGATTCCATAGGGACTCGCATCGAATCCAGCAGCAGATCTTCGCGGCTCTGGAAATGCTCGTAGAACGTCGAGCGTGCAACACCTGAACGCTCGACCACGTCGAGCACGCGTATACCGTCGTATCCGCGCTCCAAGACGATGTCTCGGAACGCATCCAGGATTGCTTGGCGCGCGGTGCGTTTTTCGGACATCCCGGGCGTTCTGTCCATTGCCGGTGAACTTCGGCGTGGTAGCCTGCGCTCATGTTGTCCGTTCGCACGCCGTTACTGACGCGGCCCGCGGCCGTCATCTTGGCCGCCTGCTCACTCCTCTCCATGGTTGTCATTCTGCATCACCCGGTGGTTCATGCGCGTCGGCCGCAGGAAGCCTTGGCCGGAATGATGCGGCTCACGCCGGCGGACCGGACAGTGCACGCTATCTTGCTGGTCCTCATCCTGCTGATGGTGTATGCGGTCTCCGTGCTGACGTATGCGAATCGCGGCCGGCTGCTCCTAGGCGTAGGAGGGCTGGCTATTTTCTCAATCGGTGCAGGCGCAGTAATCGGCGCCGGAATGATCGACGGTTTTTTCACACCGTTGTTCGCGGCGCGCTACGGTGTGCTCGCGCCGTCCTTGCAGAACTATGCGGTTCCCGTATTGACGGCCAGCGCAATTGGAATACAGATACTGACCAAGTTCGGTTTTTTCGCGTTTAGCGGTGCCGCCGTGCTATGGGGAGTTGAAATTTTTCAAGCAGGGGGCCGGAACAGATTAGCGGGCGCCCTCGCATGCGCGGCCGCAGTTGCTGAGTTCGCATTCGTACTCTCCGCCGGAACGCTCAACCCGCACAATCTTTCCACAATGGCATTGCTTCAGGCTGTGTGGTGTCTCGCATTCGCTTGGGTGCTCTGGAATGAGCCCGAAAGCGCCTCACTTTAACGTGACATGAATTCGCGCTGAGATTATGTTTTTTTCGGAAGCGGGCGCGCGGGGTTGCCGGCCACGCGTTCACCGGGCGGGACGTCTTTTGTAACCACGGATGATGCGCCGGTCATGGCGCCATCGCCGATGGTGAGCGGGGCGATTAACGAGCTGTTGGAACCGATGAAGACGTTGCGGCCGATGGTCGTGCGGTTTTTGCGCACGCCGTCATAATTGCAGGTGATCGTACCGGCACCGACATTCGTTTCATCGCCGATTTGCGTATCACCGAGATACGTTAGATGTCCCGCTTTCACGCCTTCGTCCAAACGGGAATTTTTGACTTCGACGAAGTTTCCGATGTGCACGCGGTCGGCGAGTACCGTGCCGCTCCGCAGATGCGCAAAGGGACCGACGTGAATATCGCTTCCGAGCTCGGTGTCGATGATCACGCTTTCGCGTACTTCGACGCGCGCGCCAATCCTCGCGTTCGAGAGCCGCGCATTCGGCCCGATCACGCACCGCTCGCCGATCTCGCTCAAACGCCCAATGCTCGTGTTCGGGTAGATTACCGTATCACGGCCGAATTGCAGCTCCGGCTCCAAATACGTCGTGTCGGGATCGATAATCGTCACGCCGTCGCGCATATACTGCGCGCATAGGCGCTGGTTCATTTCCTTGCGCGCTATTGCGAGCTCGACGCGATCGTTGATGCCGAGTACGTGTCGATGATCAGCCGCGAGGACGGGTACCACACGGTGTCCCGATGCAACGAAGTCCTCGATCGTATCGGTCAAGTAATACTCTCGTTGGGCGTTTTCATTGCGCAGCCGGCCGGCGGCCTCACGCAGTGCCGCTTCATCGAAAGCGTAGATGCCTGCATTCATCTCGTCAACGGCGAGCTCTTCGGGCGTAGCATCGCGCGCTTCAACGATGCGGCTCACGTTCGCTCCGTTGCGAATGACCCGGCCGAAGTTCGAAGGCAGCGGCATTCTTACCGAAATCATTGCCAGCGCGGGCGCTTTGCCGTTCGGCGAGACGAGCGGCTCGATAACCTCACGGAAGATGCCTTCATGCACCAGCGGCATGTCACCGTACGCGACGATGATGCGGCCGCCCGGCTGCGGGGGCAAATGCTTGAGCGCAATTTGAACCGCGTGCCCAGTTCCGAGCTGCTGGTCCTGCACCACGCCCTGCACGCCGAATTGCTCGATGCGCTGTTGCAAGTCGGTGTTTGTGACCACCAGAATGTCCGTAATTCCCGCCTCGCGCAGTGCTTGCAGCACCCACCAGAGCATCGGCCGGCCGCACAGCTCGTGCAAGACCTTGGTGGTCGCACTCTTCATGCGCGTGCCTTTACCGGCAGCCAGAACGATCGCGCGCACTCTCATGTAGCCGTACTCTCCTCCTGGCTCCCGGGCGGTTCCAGCGCTTTCCATTCCTTCAATTGAGCAGCAGAAACGCCGCCGAGAACTTCGATCGCGTGTCGCAGACGTTCGCGGACGATATCCCGGCCGAGCAGTTCAATCGAATCGTAGAGCGGCACCGACGCCGGACTGCCGGTGATCGCCAGGTAGAACGGCCGCGCAAGGTCGCGAAATTTGCGGCCCAGCGTCTGCGCGATGCCTTTGAGCACCCCTTCGATTTCCGTGACGTCCCACGCCGTCATCGCGTCGAATCCCCACATCGCCAGTTGGAACGCTTTGAGCAGCGACTCATCGTCGAGCTTGCATTCGCGCAGCGCTTGCGCCGTAACCGGCACACGGCCTTGAAAAAAGAACGCGACCAGCGAACCGAGATCGCTCAAGCGTTCGATTCGCGGTTGCGCCAATTCAGCGATACGGCGCAGCCGGTGGCCGTCGAATCCCCATCGCGCAACGGCATCGAGAAACGCCTTGGAATCATAACGCTCGCGAATATAGCGCCCGTTGAGCCAGTTCAATTTGGGAACGTCGAAGACCGGACCCCCGAGCGCGATATGCTCGACCTCAAACCGCTCTGCCATTTCGTTGAGGTCCATTATTTCGTGGCCTTCTTCGGCCGGAACGCAGAGTAGCCCCAAAAAGTTGAGCAGCGCATCGGGCAGATATCCCATCGCGCGGTAAAACAGAATGCCCGTCGGATTCTTGCGCTTACTGAGTTTGCTTTTATCGGGATTGCGCAGCAGCGGAAGATGCAGCAGCGCCGGAGCTTCCCACCCGAAGTATTGATACAGAAGCAAATGTTTGGGAGCGGACGAGAGCCATTCTTCGCCACGAATGACGTGCGTGATCTCCATGAGGTGATCGTCCACGACGTTGGCCAAGTGATACGTCGGCATGCCGTCGGACTTCATCAGCACCTGCATGTCGACCGTGTTCCAGTCGAACACGATATCGCCGCGCCTGAGATCGTGAACCACGCACACGCCGAAGTCGGGAACCTTCATGCGCACGACATACGGAATGCCGGCCGCCTCTTTTTCGACAACTTCCTGTGGAGTTAGACCCATGCACAACCCATCGTAGCGCGGCGGTTTCTTAGCCGCGCGCTGAGCTTCGCGCATTTCTTCCAGACGCTGCGGCGTGCAAAAGCATTTGAACGCGCGTCCCGCATCCAGCAAACGCTGCACGTGCGACCGATAGATCTCGGAGCGTTCGCTTTGCCGGTACGGACCGTTGGGGCCGCCGACGTCGGGACCTTCATCCCACGTCAATCCCAGCCACCGCAGTGAATCCAGAATCGCCCGTTCCGACTCGCGCGTGCTGCGCGCGCGATCGGTGTCTTCGATGCGCAGCAGAAATGAGCCGCCGTGTTTGCGGGCGAAGATATAATTGATCAGCGCGACATATGCCGTACCGACGTGTGGATCGCCAGTGGGCGATGGAGCAACTCGAGTTTTCACAGAGGACGAATCAGATTCAGCTCACGAGCTCCCGGCGTTTTCCGCATTCGCGTTCTACAAACCGCACAATTTCCGAGAGCGGCGCACCGGGCGTGAAGATCTCGCGCACGCCGCGCCGGCGCAGCTCGTCCGCGTCTTCGGGCGGAATCGTGCCGCCGCCGAAAAAAACGATGTCTTGCGCGCCCTGCGCTTTGAGCTGTTCGACGATGAGCGGAAAGAGCGTCATATGCGCTCCGGAAAGGATCGACAAGCCGATACCGTCGGCATCTTCCTGAATTGCCGTCTGCACGATCTGCTCGGGCGTCTGGAACAACCCGGTGTAGATCACTTCCATCCCCGCATCACGCAGTGCGCGTGCAATGACCTTGGCGCCGCGGTCGTGGCCGTCCAACCCGGCTTTGGCGATAACCACGCGCAGCGGTCTAGCCATGAATGGGTGTCCTGCAGCGCCGTTCCTCGCTTTTCTCGTGATCCTCCATGTCGCGCGCGAGCCGCCATGCCTCTTCGAGCTTGTTCTTCACTTCTTTGAGGACTTGCGTGGCCGCTTGGCGGTCTTGCTCATTATCTATCCGCATGTTCGTTAAAACGCAGCGCGCTCCGTATAGCGGCCGTAGACTTCGACCATGGCATTCACGATCTCACCTTCGGTCGCGTAGGCATTGACACAGTCAATAAGGTGCGGCATGAGGTTATCTGCAGGGTCGTTGCAGGCTTGCTTTAACCGGTCCAGGGATGCTGAAACGGCGCTCTGGTCGCGGTTGTGGCGCACTTCCTGCACCGCTTGCGCTTGGCCGCGCTCGATTTCCTCGGTGATCCTGAGCAATTCGATGTCGAGCCGGTCTTCGGGCTTCTCAAAAGCATTTACGCCGACGATGACGCGGTCCTTGGTTTCCAGCGATCGCTGATACCGGTAACTCGCGTCGGCAATCTCGCGCTGGAAAAATCCCGCTTCGATGGCTTCGATAACGCCGCCATACTCGGCAATCTGCGCAAAGTACTCTTCTGCTTGCTGCTCCATCTGGGCGGTCAGCGATTCGACGAAGTACGAACCGCCTAACGGATCCACGACGTTGGTGACGTTGGTTTCGTACGCGAGAACCTGTTGCGTGCGAAGCGCGATCTCGACGGATTTTTGCGTCGGCAAGGCGAGCACTTCATCCATGGAGTTGGTGTGCAGCGATTGCGTTCCGCCAAGTACGGCGGCCATCGCTTCGTACGCGACGCGAACGATGTTGTTTTCCGGCTGCTGCGCCGTGGCGCTGCAACCGGCGGTTTGCGTATGAAAGCGCAGCTGCCACGAACGCGGGTCCTTGGCGCCGTACTTTTCGCGCATATGCCGCGCCCAAATCTTCCTGGCTGCACGGTACTTGCAGATCTCTTCGAAAAAGTCGATGTGCGCGTTAAAAAAGAACGATAGGCGCGGCGCGAATGAATCGACGTCCATTCCGGCCTTGATGCCCGCTTCGACGTACGCAAAGCCGTCGGCTAGCGTGAACGCCAACTCTTGAACCGCCGTCGATCCGGCCTCGCGAATGTGGTAGCCGCTAATCGAGATCGTGTTCCACTTCGGCATCTCGTCGCGGCAGAAACGCATCATGTCGACGATGACGCGCATGTGCGGGCGCGGCGGAAAGATCCATTCTTTTTGCGCGATGTACTCTTTGAGAATGTCTGCCTGGATGGTGCCGCCGAGCTTTGCGCGCGGAATCCCCTTTTTCTCCGCGGCGGCGACATATTGCGCGAGCGCGATGGCGGCGGGTCCATTGATCGTCATCGAGGTCGTGACCTCGCCCATGTCGATGCCGTCGAACAACGTCTCCATGTCGGCCAGCGAATCGATGGCAACGCCGCATTTCCCGACCTCGCCTCGGGCCGCCGAGGCGTCGGAATCGTAACCCATGAGCGTCGGCATGTCGAAGGCCACGGAAAGTCCGTGCTGGCCGTGCGCCAAAAGAAAATGGTACCGCTCGTTGGTTTGCCTGGCATTGCCGAAGCCGGCGAACTGGCGCATCGTCCAAAGCCGGTCGCGGTACATGTTCGGATGAATGCCGCGCGTGTACGGAAACTGTCCCGGCCAGCTCAAATCCTTGGCGAGATCGAGATCGCTTACGTCCTGCGGACCGTAGATCGTTTTCAGCGGAAGGTCCGAAATCGTGCGATCCACCGCGCCGGAACCCGGTCCTTTGCGCGTTTTGCCGCGAGAAGACGCGGCTTCCCATTGTTCTTTTTGGTGGACGAACTCGTCCGTCGGTTCTGCCCCGAGTCCGCTGGGACGCTGGATCATCTTGGCCAAAGTCGCTTCCCCATCTGACGAGCGGCAATCTTCAACCGCCGCCGCAGTATTTTCCCAGGATTGCGTCCGGCAGGCAAGCCGTTAGGTCTGGAGGGTCGCCATTCCATTACGTTAGGCCTTTGGCGGAGGCGCGCATTCGGGCCGGGCGCAGCGGTTCGTCCGCTTGCTCTGCCGTGACCCCAAAGGTCTGAAGAACCCGGTCCGCGGCGGCATACGGGTCGACGCCGGCTGCGATTTCACTGACAAGTTCGCGCTCAAGCCGGCGCTGCAGCTGCCCTAGCGCAAGTTGACGAACCTGATGCATAAAGGCTTCACGGCGCCGTTGTGCCATCTCGCCGCTGCTGTGCAAGTACTCCACGTGCTTTTCGATAGCAGCCCAGAGATCGTCGATCCCCTCGCCGCTGGTTGCTTGCGTCATTACGAGCTCAGGCACCCAGCCGGAAAAGTCCAGCATTTCCATCATGGAGCGGATTTCGCGCTTGAGCTGATTGGCCATCGGGTGGTCTTTTTTGTTGACCACGAAGATGTCGGCGATCTCCATGATGCCGGCCTTGAGCACCTGAATGCTGTCGCCGCTTCCGGGCTGGAGCGCGACCACGGTCGTTTGCGCTAGCTCGGCGACTTCAATTTCGGATTGTCCGACACCGACCGTTTCGATGATGATTGCGTCCAAGCCGAATGCGTCCATGAGAAGCACCGCATCGGCCGTTGCACCCGCCAATCCGCCCAAATGACCGCGGCTGGCCATCGATCGAATAAACACGCCCTTATCCGTGAAATGCTCGGTCAAGCGAATGCGATCGCCCAAGAGTGCTCCGTGGGAAAACGGCGAGGTCGGATCCACCGACACGACCCCAACGGTCTTTCCAAGCGAGCGAATCTTTCGCACAAGGGCGGAACTGAGCGTAGACTTGCCCACGCCCGGCGGCCCCGTCAACCCAATGGTCATCGCCCGTCCGGTTTTGGCGAAAAGATGGCGGATCAGCGCAGCGCCCCGGCCGGATTCGGCGTGCGATATCGCGCGCGCGAGTGCGCGGGGCGACTTCGATTCAAAGGCGCGCAGTAGCGTCGTGTGTCCGTTGCTCTCGCTCAAAACAGTGTTGTCATTGCCGCCCGCCCACGCACGGACCTCCCCGGATTTGAGCGAAGACGCTCGCCAATGCTTGCATTGATTCTTGCGGCCGGCCTATCCGCAGTCTCCGTGGACCGCGTGGTGGATCTGGTTATGCGCACGCAGCAAGTTGCCGGGATGTCCGTCGGCATCGCACGTGCCGGCGCAACCGTTTTCCAGCGCGGGTACGGCTTTAGCGATCTCGGACGCCGGGAACGTGCGCGCGCCGCGACGGTGTATCGCATCGGGTCGCTGACGAAATCGTTTACCGCGGCCGCGATACTTGATTTGGTGTCGGCGAGAACCATCGCACTAAGCGATCCGGCGGCCCGGTACGTGCAGCCGTTTCCCTGGAGCCCGTCTACTACGATTGAACAGCTGCTCACCCACCAAAGCGGTATTCCGTCGTATAGCGACAATCCGCACTTGCGCCATAACGCCTCGTATGCGCCGGCGGATCTCATTCGCGGTGCCGCACAATTGCCGGTGCGATTCGAACCCGGGCGCTACTGGTCATACAGCAATACGAATTACATATTGCTAGGGATGATCGTCGAACGAGCGTCGGCAATTTCCTACGGTGCTTACGTGCAGCGGCACTTGCTGGATCCGATGAAGCTTTTTCACACGCGCTACGGCGATCAAGCGGGCCAGGCGCATGGATATGCGCGCGATACGATCCGGTCGCCGGTCATACCATCGTCGCTTTCATTCGGTTACGCAGCCGCCGGAATGACCTCGAACGTTCCGGACCTGCTCACGTGGCTTCAGGTTTTACAGCCGCCCTACTACGGGATGTTTGAATCCGGTATGAACGGCACGCGGATAGTCTATGTTACCGGAAGCGTCGACGGATTTAGCAGTGTCGCGCTCATCTGCCCGCAAACGCGCGATGCGATCGTCGTTCTCGCCAATGCCAATCAGCTCGATTTGCTGCCGCTGGTCGAAGATCTCTATGCGCTGGTTACCGGCCGAAGCGACGTTCCCGCCGGGCAAAGTCCTCCAGCGCCGCGGCGAAATGCTGCGCGGAAAAGTCGGGCCAAAGCACGGGCAGCGTGGCAAGCTCCGTATACGCGAGTTGATAGAGGAGAAAATTCGAAATGCGCAAGTCTCCGCCGGTGCGAATGAGTAAATCGGGATCGGGAAGCTCCGGCGAATACAGGCGCGTTCGGAACAGCGTTTCATCCACGTCGGCTAGCTGCAAACGACCGCCCGCAACATCGCGCGCAATCGCCCGCGTAGCGCGAACGATCTCCGCGCGGCCGCTATAATTCAAGGCCAGGTTCAGCGTCAGGCGGCTGTTGGTTTCCGTTGCTCGCTCCAGCGCAGCCAATGCCGCGCGAGCCGGAAAAGAGAAGTTGCCAACGTCGCCGGCGATGCGCACCCGTACGCCTCGGCCGAGCAGCGCCGCGCAACGCGTGCGGGCAAAGTCGGCGCACAACTCCATGAGCGAGGCCACCTCATCGCGCCCACGCTGCCAGTTATCAGTGGAAAACCCGTACACGGTTAGCGCGCGAACGCCCAGGTCCAGCGCGGCTTGCACCGTTTCATCCAGAGCCTGCACGCCGCGGCGGTGACCTTCGATAGCAGGCACGCGGTGCTGTGCGGCCCAGCGCCGGTTTCCGTCCATAATGAGCGCGATGTGCGCCGGCGCGTGTTCCGGAGCGGCTGCCTGCATTGCCATATTAACTTTGTATCACAAAGTTGTATCCCATGCAACGGGTAGCGGGACGCCTCGTGCGCATCCGGAACCTGTGCCTCTAATGGACCAGGGTTATTATCGCTATGCCGCAATCGCCGGCGACCGCATCGTTTTTGTGTGCGAAGACGATCTTTGGTGGGTGCCGCTGGGCGGCGGCAACGCGATCCGGCTGACGGCAACGCCCGGGCTTTGCAGCACGCCGCGCATCTCGCCGGATGGAAAGCAGATCGCTTTCATCGCCAACGACGAGGGCCACCCCGAGCTTTATGTCATACCGGCGGAAGGCGGGTCGCCGCGCCGGCTGAGTTATCTGGGCGGAACGCTGGCGGCTGCGTGCACGTGGAGTGCCGACGGGCGGGAAATATTCTTCGTTTCCAATCCGAATGCGTGGTACGCGCGCGAAACGCGCGGATTTGCCATGCCGCCCGAAGGCGGCGCGCCGCGCGAGCTGCAGCTCGGTCACATGAAATCCGTTTTCCCCGGACCCGGTAACGCGATGGTGATCGGACGAAACGAAACGGATCCGGCGCGCTGGAAACGCTACCGCGGCGGCACTTCCGGCGAAGTGTGGATCGATCGCGAAGGTAACGGCGAGTTCAAAAAACTTGCATTGCCGGACGGCAATACCGTTTGGCCGATGTGGATCGGCGATCGCATCTATTTCCTGGCGGACCACGAAGGCATCGGCAACATCTACTCCGTCACGGTCGAGGG
>DASRSF010000122.1:0-4594 GCA_035656615.1 Vulcanimicrobiaceae bacterium
CGCCGTGCTGAGAAGCGAAGAACACCAGCCGCTCGATGACGACTGCGAGTCCGACGATGGAGAGCGCCAAGAGCAGCCACATGTCCCAGCCGCCCTGTTGCATGAATTGCCAAAAACCGCCAAACACTATTTTTTCGACCCCTCCCGTTGTTCGGGAACGTATTGTGCGCTAAGACAGAAAGAATTCACGGGGAGACCCCCCGTTCCGTGAAGGCGGACCATTAGGCCAGCCCCCCTGAAAGTCCTCGTAGCAGTAGGCTCATTGCAAGTACTGCTTGATGAAGTTGTCGACGTTGATGGCGATGGTCATATTGCCGGCCGCCTGAGCTTCCGACTTCGCCTTGCTTAATGCCGACAACGCCTGGCCCTTGAGCGAGGCGTCGCTCTTTCCCCCCACGATGTATTGGCCCGCCAGTGCGATGCCTTCGGCGTAGTTGGCCTCGGCATCGTTCGGACCCGCCGCCACGGCTTTATCCGCGTACGCCTTCATTTTGCCATAGTCGGATACCGTTGCAGGACTCTTTTGGGCTTGAATCATTTGGTTAGTAGCAAACGCGGCCGACGCATACGCTGTGACGAGGACCTGCTGGTCCCCGCCCGCGACACTCGCAGCTTGTTCGAACGCAGAAATTGCCTGCGGGAAGTTGCCCGCCTTTTCCGCCGCTTGTCCTTGCATAAGATACGTGTTTGCCTGCAGCCGCCCTACGGCCGGATTGTTCGGATCGAGCCGTTTGATCTCGGCCAGCGTCGTCTGCGCGCCGGCGCTGTCGCCTGCGGCTTTCTGCGCCGCGTACAATTCACTGTCAACGTTGACACGCGACTTTCTGTCCGATTTGCGGTCGGCAAAAACCATCTGCCGTGCTTTGGTCAAATCGGTAACGGCCGCAGCGCTCTGATGATTGGCCAGTTCCGCGGCACCGAGCGCATAGTATGCACCGCCGCTGTTCGGCGCGAGCGAGACCGCCTTCTGCGCGTACGCCATCGCCTGCGTCGGGTTGGTGTTCGCCAGCTTTTGCGCGGCCTGCACGTACGAATTGGCCGCAACTTGCGCATACACGTGCGGTACGTTCGAAACCTGCGAGAACGCCTGCGCGGCCGCTACCGGATCGTTCAAGAAATAATTCGCCGCACCAAGCTGCGAGTTGAGCACCGGGTCACCGGAATTACTTTCCAAGGCGCTTTGCGCCTTGGCTTTGGCGCCTGTATAGTTTCCGGCCCGAATCATGCGATCGATTTGACCGCTGACGCCGCTCGTGGATCCGCTGCCGCCGCTCTGCTGGGAGGCGGCGACGCTCTTGCCGGTAAACCGAAGGGTGAAATCATAAAAAGACGAGACTGCCGTGGTTCCGCGGTGCGCCGGACGATAGGACGAATTCTGCGCGATATCAAGCGCGGCGGCGTCGTTTGCCGGATTGCTCGAACGAATCACGCGCAGCGCCTTGTGCGAACCGTTCGGATTTACTTGCACCTGCACAACCACCGTACCGGAACCGGCTATTGCCTTACTGGTCGTACCGCGATGCGTCAGTTTCGGCGGCACGTACTCATTGGTGTATTGTGCGGCAGCCGGTAAGGCCACCCCCGCGCAAATCACTGTGCAAAGCATCGCCGTTAACCGAGAATTACGAATCATAGGTTTCTGTCCACCTCGAAGTTCTCTGTAATATGGAAGGCGGTGTGTAAGGCGCCTACCTTTCTACCGCCGTTCAACGTAAACCAAACGGCTTTCGTCGGCCGGATAGCCCAGCGACCCACCGAGCAGTTTCATACGAGGCGAGCTGCCCCTGCTTATCGTTTAAGCAGCCAAGCTCGGCGCAGGAACCCGTCGCCCGGTCGCCTTCGCAATGGGTGTGAGCGCCTCAACGAGCCGCTCGAATTCTTCGAACTTCAGCGACTGCGCGCCGTCCGACGCCGCGCCCGCAGGGTCGGGATGAACCTCGACGAGCACGCCGTCCGCGCCCGCGGCAACCGCCGCTAAGGACATCGGCATGACAAGCCGCGCAACGCCGGTGCCGTGCGAGGGATCGACAATGATCGGAAGGTGCGTGAGGCCTCGCAGCAGCGGTACGGCCGCGATGTCCAATAAATTCCGGGTCGCACTATCGAATGAACGGATCCCGCGTTCGCACAGCACGATATCGGCATTGCCTGCGACCAGAAGGTATTCGGCCGCCATGAGCCATTCTTCGATCGTCGCGGATAGACCGCGCTTGAGCAGCACCGGCTTACGCGCCTCGCCCGCTTCCCGCAGCAGACTGAAGTTTTGCATGTTACGCGCGCCGATCTGCAGCATGTCGGCGTAACCGCACACGAGCTCGACGTCGCGGGGATCGATGACTTCGGTAACGACGGCCAAACGGTTCGCGTCCGCGGCATCCCGCAGCATCCGCAATCCGTCCACGCCGAGCCCTTGGAATGCGTACGGCGAGGTACGAGGCTTGAACGCTCCTCCACGCAGCACGTTCGCGCCAACCGATGCGACCGCTTTTGCCGTGCTTTCGATCTGCTCACGCCCCTCCACGCTGCACGGACCCGCGCAAATGGCGACGACTTCTCCGCCGAACGAAGCGCCGTTCGGCAATGTGATGCGCGTTCTATCGGCGCGGGCGTCGCGCCGCGCGAGTTGATACGCATGTGGGAGCGTGGTCAGGCGATCCATTGAACGATTGTTTTCCCTTATTCCAAAACGCGGCGCATCTGCGCCAGTTCGCGCTCGGTGAGCGGGCGGCTATGCCCGGGAGGCAAGTCGCCCAGCTTGAGCGGACCAAACCGTAAACGCACCAGCTCGAGTACGGGATGTCCTACGGCCTCGAACATGCGCCGCACCTGCCGGTTCTTCCCCTCGTGGATCGTTAGGTCGAGCACGGAGGTCTCGCGCGCCGACGCTACCACTCGCAGGCGCGCCTCCCCCGCTCGATGTTCGTCGAGTTGCACGCCGGCTTGCAGCTGCTGCAATTCCACCGGCGTAAGTTTTCCCCGAATAACCGCCCGGTACGTTTTCTCAACGCCGTATCGAGGATGGGTCAAGCGGTTCGCTAGCTCGCCGTCATTCGTCAAAAGCAGAACGCCCGACGTGTCGTAGTCCAACCGCCCAACGGGAACAACGCGCGGTAGGCCCTTGGGGATCAGCTGCGCGACGGTGCGCCGCCCCTGCGGATCGTGCATCGTCGTGACGACGTTCACCGGTTTGTGCATCAGAAGATACGCCGGCGCCTGTTCGAAGACGACCAGCTTGCCCGACACGTCCACCCGATCTGCCGGATCCACGCTCGTCCCGAGTTCGCGTACGACCTTTCCATTGACACGCACTTTGCCGCGAACAATAAGTTCTTCCGCCGCACGCCGCGACGCAACGCCCGCATGCGCCAAAAACTTCTGCAACCGCATCTTCTCAGCCATCGTATCTGAACGCACTATACCGCACCTATGTCACCGCGCCCGCCCCCTTTGTCATCGCGCCCCGCCCTTTTACTCGCTGCGCGCCCCCTTTCAGAGCTGCGGCGCGGGGGGACAAAAGAGAAAAGCCCCTTGATAAGGGGGCTTTTCAGGGTGTTGGACGGTTGTGCGCTAGTGGGTTGCGCTAATATTTTCCGTTGCCTTCGTCGTAGCCGCGGGATAGGGAGAGCGCTTCTTTGGTGACGGATTGCAAGAATTCGTCGTTGGTGCGCGTTTGCGCCATCTTGTCGAGAATGAGTTCGGTGATGTCACCGCTGTTGAGTACACTGGTCGCGCGGCGCAGCATCCAGATCTTGCGCATCTCGATCTCGCTGAGCAGCAGCTCTTCGTGACGCGTTCCCGAGCGCTTGATGTCGATTGCGGGGAAGACGCGCGATTCGGCAAGTTTGCGTGTGAGATTGAGTTCCATATTACCCGTGCCTTTGAACTCTTCAAAGATCACGTCGTCCATTTTGGAACCGGTCTCGACGAGCGCGGTCGCGATGATGGTGAGCGATCCGCCCTCTTCGATCTTACGCGCGGCACCGAAGAAGCGTTTAGGTTTGTGCAGCGAGGCCGTGTCCAAGCCACCTGAAAGCGTACGCCCGGACGTAGGGATAACCTGATTGTAGGCGCGCGCAAGCCGGGTAATGGAGTCGAGCAGAATGACGACGTCTTTGCCCAGTTCCACCAGTCGCTTCGCACGCTCCATGGCGAGCTCGGCGACGGCCGTGTGATTCTCCGGATGCTCGTCGAACGTCGAGGCGATGACTTCGCCGTCGATCGTGCGCTGCATATCGGTGACTTCCTCGGGCCGTTCATCCACGAGCAGCGCCATGATGTGCGCTTCGGGATGATTGATCGAGATGGAATTGGCGATGTTTTTCAACAGCGTCGTCTTACCGGCTTTCGGCGGCGAGACGATTAGGGCTCGCTGGCCCTTGCCGATCGGCGAGAAGAGATCGATGACGCGCGTCGAGAGCTGCGTCGAACGGACCTCGAGCCTGTAGCGCTCCTGCGGATAGATCGGCGTGCCTTTTTCGAAGACACGGCGGCCCTTGATCGCGTCCGGCTCGAGACCGTTGACGTTGTCGACCCGAATCAAGCCGTAATATTTTTCGCTCTCTTTGGGACGGCGCACTTGGCCTTCGACCAGATC
>DASRSF010000123.1:0-7806 GCA_035656615.1 Vulcanimicrobiaceae bacterium
ACCGGCCAGGAAGCCCAGAAAATCTCCCAAGCCTCGCATCACGAAGTACTGTCCGCCGCCGGCGACGGGATAAGCCGAGGCTAGTTCCGTGTACGCCAGCCCGACGCAGACGTAAACCAACCCGGCAAAGAGGAACGCGACGTTCGTGGCTCCGCCGGCGACCCCGATGACCAGCCCCAGGGCCACGAAAATGTCGGCGCCGACGTCTGCGTACCCCCATGAGTATGAACCCCACGGTGTTACCGAGCGCCGGAGGTGTTCGTGCTTACTCGCCTGCATTTCAAAAGGCATTCCTGTGCAACGTCACTCGCCCTTCATCAACTGCTAAGACGTCAAAACGGAAGCGGGCGTGCGGCGCTGCGATCTGCATGTAGTCTGCTGCGAGCCGCCGCAAGGTCGCGCGTTTGCGGGCATCCACCGCCGACAGTGCGCTGCCATACCGACGGGTAGAACGCGCCTTCACCTCGACGAACACCACCGTATCGCCGTCACGGCACACGATGTCAATCTCACCGCCGGGGATACGGAGATTGCGCTGCACGACGCGGTACCCCGCGCGCGCAAGAAATTGGGCGGCGAGATTCTCGGCGGCGCGGCCCGTACAGCCGCTAATCTTCGACCAGTTCGAAGCCCGCGGTAAGCTGCGCTTCGCGCACACGCCACCAGTTTGCGCGGTGATGCACGGAAGGCCCGTGCTCTTTGAGCGCACGAAGATGCTCGGGCGTGCTATAGCCTTTGTGCTCTGCGAAGCCGTACCGGGGATCGACCTCGTGAAGTTGACGCAGCAAATCATCGCGGTACACTTTGGCGACGATGGACGCAGCCGCCACGACGGCGCAGCGCGCGTCACCTTTGATGAGCGGCTCCTGGGGGCCGCCGAACGATTTGATGCGCACGGCGTCCGTAATCAGGTATTGCGGCGAGATGGTCAATGCGGCCAGCGCGCGTTCCATCGCGAGCACGCTGGCCCAATAGATGTTGAGACGGTTGATTTCCTCGACGCTTGCGCTTCCGATCGCCCAAGCGGACACCGCGCATTTTATCCGCTCCGCCAGCTTGACCCGCAGCTCGGGCGTGACTTGCTTGGAGTCGTTCAAACCGCGCAGCATCAGCGGCTCGTGCGCGACGACGCAGGCTGCTACGACGGGACCGGCGAGCGGGCCGCGACCCACTTCATCCATCCCGCCGATGTACACGAAGCCTTGCTCCCGCGCGGCCTTTTCAAAGACGTGAATGCGGTGTAGGCGGCGGCGCTCCCGCTCGTACGCGTTTTTCGCTTTACGCTGTTTTGGCGTCATCATTCGCGCTCCCCGGCGCCGGTTCGAGAGTGATGCGGCCGAATTTGCCTTCGTTAAAGTCTTTTATATACGATTGCGCGGCGTTATGGTAGTCGATGACGCCTCCCTTGCGCTTAAAGCCGCGCTCCTGCGCAAATGTTTCGAGGTCCGGCACGCGTGTCCGCCCGCCCGAACGCTGTGCGAGCCAGCGGTGAAAGCGAACCGTAATATCCTGCGGATCGTAGCGCTCGCGAGGAACGGCGCCCACCAAGGCAAGTTTCCACTGCGCGTCGGGCGATTCGATCTTCGGCACCAGAATACCGGGCGTATCCATGAGTTCCAGATTCGCCGCCACGCGGAACCACTGCAGCTGACGCGTCACGCCCGCGCGGTCTTCCGTGCGCGCCGCGGAGCGGCCGAGGATTGCATTGATCACCGAGGATTTTCCGGAGTTCGGCAGGCCGACGACGATGATCCGTTGGGCGCGGCGCGTATCCGGCGCGACGCTTGCGAGCCACTTCACGATTTTGCCGGCGCTGCCGCGTGAAAGCCCGTTTACGCTGACGGCGGGGTGTTGCTCCCGCTCGAAAATTTCAAGCCAGCGCGCAGTTTGCGCTGGGTCGGCCAGATCTTCGCGCGTAAGAACGCGTAGGCGGGGGCGTTTGCCTGCGATTGCGTCCAGCATCGGATTGGAGCCGTTGTGCGGTACGCGCGCGTCGACGGCTTCCACCACGATATCGATGAGCTTCATGTACTCGCCGATGCGACGCATCGCCGCAGCCATGTGGCCGGGATACCATTGAACGGTCTGCTCGAAGTCGCGGCCCGTGTTCACGATGCCTCATTCACGCGCGCTACAGCGCGCCGAAATGCTCCAGCGGCCAAATGCCGAAGAGCGCTTTACCAAGCACCGCTTGCAGGTCGACGAATCCCCAGAACCGCGAATCGTCGCTGTCCGCGCGGTTGTCGCCGAGCACATACAGGCTGCCGGGCGGAACGGTAACCTGCGCGAACGTGCGGCCATCGGGATAGCGCACGTATGGTTCGCTTAGCGCTACGCCGTTGACGAAGACAGTGCCGTGAAGGATCGACACCCGGTCACCCGGCAGGCCGATAACCCGTTTGATGAACGTTTCGGGCGCGGGAGCATCGTGGCGAAATGCGATGATGTCGCCGCGCGCGGGCGCGTGAAACCGGTAGGCCATCGTGTTGATGACCACGACCTCACCCGAATCGATGTGCGGCGCCATTGAAAGGCCGGAAACTTGGGGAGTTCGCATAAAGAACGCGACCGCAAGCGCGCAAAGAACCGCGACTTGTAACGTTGCGCTGGCTACGGTTCGCCAATGCAGTTGCCCAGGCACGGAAGGTCTCTTTCTCTGCCGGCTCTACAAAACCCGCGCGTGCGTAAGGGGCCAGAAGATCAAAAAAGCGTGCCCCGTAAAATGAGCCGGTTTGCCGGCCTCCGGTCCGGTTGCAAACGTACCGGTCGTTTGCGCGAAACCCCAAATGTGCGAGTCCTCCGAATCGTTGCGATTATCGCCCATCATGAAGTAACAATTCTTTGGAATGCGGTCGGGAGCGCTCCAATCGGCGCGCGGGGGGATGTTCCCGGAGGCCGGATCGATTGGCGTGAACCCCGCGCCGTTATCGACGTAGACGCCGTAGTTGCGGATCTGCAAATTGTACGCCGGCGGCTGCGCGATGTACGGTTCTTGCAAGGCTTTGCCGTTCAAGTACACGACGCCGTTTTGTATGCGCAGCGTGTCGCCGGGACGGCCGATAACCCGTTTGATGAAGTCGTCCGTCGTCGGTACGGGCGGAGGGAAGACGACGATGTCCCGTTCGCTCGGCGCATGAAAGCGGTACTCGAACTTGTTCACCAGGAGAACGTCACCGATGCGCAGCGTCGGCACCATGGAGGCGGAAGGGATGTAATATGTGCGGGCGACGAACGTGATTAACAGGAACGCGGCCAAGCCCGCATAGATGAACGGGTCCAGATATTCGCGCGCAAAGTTCGTCGATCGTCCGGCGGAACCGGCCCGAACCGGACGAACCGTCAGTACGATTCGCGCCACCAGAAAAACGGCGACGAGTCCTAGCAGCATCGGGGGTGTCACGGCGACCACTCCGCCTTTTACTTCAGCACGTGCAGCCGGTTGAGCGGCCACATCAGAAAGAACGCCTTGCCGGTAATCGAGGCGGACGTCGCAAAACCCCAAATGTGCGAGTCGTCGGAATCGTTCCGGTTGTCACCCATCATAAAATAGAAGCCGCGGGGGATGCGGTCCGGGGCCTGCCACATCGACCGGGGCGGAATCGCAGCCTGGCTGGAGTCCAGCGGTTCCAGACCGCTGCCCATGTCGACGTACACGGTGTAGTTCTTGATGACCAGCCGGTACGCCGGCGGCGCCGCTATATAGCGTTCGAGCAGCGCTTTGCCGTTGACGAAGACGCGGCCGCCGCTGACGCGCAGCGTGTCTCCCGGGACACCGATCACGCGTTTGATAAAGCTGCTTGCTGACTGGACCGGCGGTGTAAACACCGCGATGTCGCCGCGCTGCGGCGCGCCGAACCGGTACGCAAACTCGTTCACGAGCAACACGTCGTGCTCGCGAAGCGTGGGCACCATCGATTGCGACGGAATGTAAAACATCCGTACGACGAATGTGGTCAAAAACAGCGCAAGAAGACCCGCAACGAGCAAGGCGTCCAGGTATTCGCGTACCCGAACCACGATGCTGCGATCCGCCGGTATCGTTCCGATTGACCCCACGCCGAAACCGGCCAACGGCGCAACGGTAAAGAGCAGGCGCGCAATCGCGAACGCGCCCACCAAAACGAGCAGTTCCAGCGGAGAGGGCGCCAGGCTAGCGGGCAGTTTTCTTCTCTTTGATGCGCGCCGCTTTGCCGATCTTCTCACTCAAATAGTAGAGGCGGCTGCGGCGTACGATGCCGCGCTTGCTCACTTCGACGCGATCCACGCGCGGGCTGTGGAGCAGGAACGTTTTCTCAACACCGACGCCGTGGGCCACGCGCCGAACCGTTATCGATTCTTTCGAACCGCCGCCCGTGCGTACCGTTACAACGCCTTCGAACATTTGGATACGTTCTTTTCCACCCTCGACGACCTTCGAGTAGACCTTTACCGTGTCGCCTGGACGGAATTCCGGCACGTTCTCTTTGCGCTGTTCTTGATTCAAAACATCGATGACGTTCATGGCCTCTGCACCGTTCGTAGTAAATTAGGCCAATGGGGGGACCCCACGGCAACTTTGGCATGATACCACGCGCCCCGGCGCGCCGCAAGGCGCTTTAGCAGGCGTCGTCCTCCGTTTCGGAGGCCAAATCCGGGCGGCGCGAGCGCGTGCGCTGCCGTGACTGCTCGCGCCGCCACGCCGCTATGGCGGCATGGTCGCCCGAAAGCAGAACCGGCGGCACCGAGATTCCGCGGAATACCGCCGGGCGGGTGTAGGCGGGATAATCGAGTCCCGACCGGCCGAACGACTCCTGCGCCAACGACTCGGGCCGCAGTGCTCCCTCGAGCAGGCGCACGGTCGCATCAATCATGGTCAGGGCAGGCAGTTCGCCGCCGCTCAAGACGAAGTCGCCGATGGAATACTCCTGTACTGGAAAGAGCGCGCCGAGCCGTTCGTCGATTCCCTCGTATCGACCGCAGATGAATACCAGCCGCTGCGCGCCCGCGAACCGCTCCGCGTCGCGCTGCGAAAAGCGCTTGCCTCCGGGAGAAGGTGCGATAAGCATGCGGCGTTCGCCCGCAGGCGCGTTCTGCACGATCGCATCCAGAATCCGCGCAAGCGGTTCAACGCGCATCACCATTCCGGGACCGCCGCCGAAGGGCACATCGTCCGCACGTTCGCTTCCGTGCAGTGCGTCGAGCACGTGGTGGTAACGGATATCGACGATACCCGCTTCGACCGCACGGCCGGCGATCGACAGCCCGACGAACGGAGCAAACATTTCCGGGAAGAGCGTGAGCACGTCGATATGGAACATACCGGCAGGTGTTCAACTTCCGCCGATTTCTGGCTCTTTTCCGGCCCGAACTGTACACGCCGTTCGAGCTTGCGCAGCGCGACATCGCACAGCGCCGCTACGAGGACGCGTTGATACGCCTGGAGGAACTGGCCGCGCAAGGTGATCTGCCGGGGGAGCAGCGCGCGGCAATAGTAAATAAACGGGGCGTTGCACTGGTGCATTTGGAGCGGTGGGATCAGGCGAGGGCTGCATTTGAAGAAGCGCTCGAATATTCGCCCGCGTTCGCGCCGGCGCTCGTGAATCTGGGCAACTTGCAGCTCGAGTCGGGGGAGGTCGAAGGGGCCGTGCGATTCTACGAGCGTGCGGTGCGCTCCGATGACGACTATGCCGCCGCGCATCATAACCTCGGGGTGGCCTACAAGCGGCTGGGCCGCACCTCGGAGGCCGTACGGGAATTGCGCCGGGCGCACAAGCTCGAAGGACGAGTCGTGCGCAAACCATGAACGGCACGCTGCTGCTCGCTCCGGATCTTCTTCGCACCATGCGCGTAGCCGCGCATAAGGCTATCGAGCTCGATGAACCGGTGGTTACAACGCGGTGCATCCTGCTCGCGCTGGTTGATGAGGACCATGCCGGCCATCCGGAAGTATTGCGAGTAATGCTCGAACGCGCTGCACAAGAAGAAGCACCCTGCGAGCAAACGTTGGCGTTCAAAACGCCGGACGGCGGCGCCACGATGCGGCTAAGCGATCCTGCCTACCGTTTATTTATCGAGGGTGCGCAACAGGCCGACGGCCGGTACACAAAAGCCGAGCTCATTGCGGCGCTTGCTGCGCGCGCTTCGCAAACTATTTGACTAAATCGGCGTTCGTGATCTCTTCGAGATACTCGAAGAGCTGCGGAAGCGTAATCTTCTCGAGCGCGGATTGCTTGAGATTTTCGTTCCCGTCCTCGCCTTCATCGCGAATGTAGCAGCGAGATTCGACGCCGCTTTCGTTATCGCTGATGAATGAGACGGCAAAGCCTTTTCCCGGCATCTCGTCATAAATTCGCATCGTTGCCGGGTTCAGAATTTCTATTGAGTGGCTTTGATTATTTGCATCGAAAATCGTAATCGTGAGGTAGTCGCGATTCACCACCTCGATACTGCCGACCACGAAGACATTCTTCGTAGAAAAAAATTCGTGTCCGCGCTTATTGCGGCTGGACACCTCGTAGAATACACGATGAGCAACGAAGCGGTTGAGGATCTTCCGCAACGTCGCAAGCGAGGCAAGCGTCTCTGTCCGATTGCCGCGCGTATAGATGATTTTCACGAGCCGCCCATCCTTGCACGGCCTGGCAGGAGGGCCCTGCCGCCCCCGCGCGGCAAAGTCGTGGCGCATGCTGTCCCTGCCCGACATGGCCATCCTGAGCGTCCTTGCGCTGCTTATTTTCGGCGAGCAGAAGCTTCCCGGAATTATGCGCCAGGCAGGGCGGGTGATGCGGGAAGTGCAGAACACATCCCAATCATTTATTCGTGAAATGGAGCGCGCGGCCGATATTCACGATGCTCCGCGACCGGAGGCGCCGGCGCACGAAGACGACGAAGGCGGCTCTCCGCCGCCCCAGTCGTAAAGCTTCGGTTAAATGTTGAAGTTCTGGCGAACTTCGTTTATCCGCTGCTGCAGCATATCTTTGGCCTGCCGCTGCAACCGGTCTTTCTGATCTTCGGGCAAACGCTGGTAGACAAGGTATCCCGCGGCGGAGATCAGTCCGCCAAGAAGTCCAACCAGCAGCGCTTTACCGGCCTCGCCGCTTCCGGTATTTTCGGTGCTTTCGTAACTCACGCTCGCGTTCTCCGCGTATGTCCCTTGGTAATTGTTGCTTGCGGACCACTGCGGCTCCGCGGGTGTTGACCTGAACGTCTCTGACATACAGCCTCCGTTCGATGCCTCTGCGGCCTATTCATACCCGCTAAGCCGCGGGTCGTTACGCCTGGGTCTCTTCCACTAGGCGAACGTGCCGGGGATATTGTGCGGCGATTTGACGCGTGGCCAGAAAAGCCGTTTCCACGATGGCCTGCGTGCGTTCATCTTGCCGGAACTGCGGCGGCCAGCGCATGACCAATTCACCCGAACCCTGCCGCACCTCCAGGGGCACCCCGGCATAAGCCTCCAGACCCAGACGAGCCGCTTGGAGAATCGCAGAAATCGAAGCGCAGACAAGCGAGTACTCATCCGAGCTCGTCTCCGGAATGTCGACGTGGCCGGTGCTGGAAACAGAAGACAGCCGGTTACGGCTGTCTCTGCGAAATGTCACTTCGACCATGCAACCCGGTTAGGGCAGGTCGATTTTCGTGATTTTGATCTCGGCGAAGCGCTGACGATGGCCGGTCAATTTGCGAACACGCTTCTTCGGCTTGTATTTGAAGACCAGGATCTTCTTGTCTTTGGCTTGGCGCAGCACCGTTCCGGTCACGCTGGCACCGCTCACGAGCGGCGCGCCGATCGAGACGTCGTCGCCGTCGGCGGCGAGGATCACCCGG
>DASRSF010000124.1:0-4767 GCA_035656615.1 Vulcanimicrobiaceae bacterium
TTTGAAGTTTACGGTCTGGCGCTGCGCGATCCCGACCGGTATTCCGCTTTTATGCAAAACGTGGTCGCCCCGTGGTTGAATTTCATCGGTGATCCGCTTGTGAACCTGGGTTGGACGCGCGCGCGCGCTGACGCGTATGCCACGATGGTCGTTTGCGCGTTCCGCGGCTTTCTGTTGGATTTGTGCGCTACCGGCGATCGCGCGCGCGTCGATGGCGCGGTTGAACTTTGGCTAAGCACATTAAGCGCCGCGGGCGCGGAGAAGGAGTTCGCTGCGTGAGAAACCGCCAAGCCGGAGTAAGGTTCATCCTCATCACCGTGGCGCTCGACATGCTTGCGCTCGGCATCATCGTGCCGGTCATACCAAAGCTCGTTTTGCAGTTTTTGCATGGCGATATGTCGGAAAGCGCGCTGATCTTCGGAGCCTTCGGAACGATATTCGCGCTGATGCAGCTGTTTTTTTCACCTGTCCTGGGCATGTTGTCCGATCGCTACGGCCGGCGGCCCATTATTATTCTCTCGAATGCCGGCACGGCGATCGATTACCTGGCATGGGCAATCGCTCCCAACTTCGGCTGGCTCTTTGCCGCGCGCATCGTTATGGGCATGACCACTTCGAGCGTGACGACCGCGTACGCGTACATCACCGATGTAACCACGCCGGAGAAGCGTGCCGGTGCGATGGGCATGGTCGGAGCAGCGTTCGGGATCGGCTTCATCATCGGCCCGGCAATCGGCGGAATCTTAGGCAACGTCAACGTGCATTTACCGTTTTATGTATGCGCGGCGATGAGCTTTCTCAATGCCGCGTACGGGTATTTCGTGTTGCCAGAGTCGCTTGCTCCGCACTCGCGTCAGGACCGGATGGCCTGGGAGCGCGCAAATCCGTTTGGGTCATTACGAATGCTTCGTTCGCATCCTGAACTTTCGCGGCTGGCGAGCATAAATTTTATCGAATACGTGGCGCACGAAATTCTGCCCGTCGTTTTTACGCTGTACGTCATACAGCGCTACCATTGGAACTTGGCGCAGGTCGGATGGTCGCTCGCACTCGTGGGCGCAAGCATCGCCATCGTGCAGATGGGGCTTACACAGCCCATCGTCAGGCGTTTGGGAGAGCGGCGCACCATGATTCTGGGATTGTGTTTTGGTGTGTTGTCATTCGCAGTTATTGGGTACGCGCCGAACGCGCCGTTCGTGCTCGCCGGCTTTGCGCTGCTCGCTCTCTGGGGTCTTGCGGGTCCCACTGCGCAATCATTGATGACCCATCGCGTGTCGTCAACCGAGCAGGGTGAGCTTCAGGGCGCGCTCGGAGGCATGCGAAGCCTTGCGATGCTGATTGGACCGGGCCTGTTCTCGGTGATTTTCGCCTACTCAATCAACGGGCGAATGCACGCGTGGCAAGTACCGGGAGCCTCCTGGTTCGTGGCTGCCGCAATGCTTCTTATCACGGTCGTGCTTGCATTCAAGGTCAAAGACGTCCGACTGCAAAGCGGCACGGCGCCGAACAGCATTGCGACGCAAGCCGTGTAGCGCTACCGAGCCGAAGCGGCAGGCGTTTTCAGCGCTTCGTATACGGCACTGACGTCGCGATCGCCCAGATTGCTTTCGACCGCGCGGTCCCAAAGCTTTTGAATGGCTTCAAGTGCCGGAAGCTCGCGATCGTGCGCCGTTTCTTTGACGGCTTCAAGCGCCAAATGCACGTCTTTGTCCGCCCATTTCAAGGGAAATTCAGTCTCATGCGTTTTACCGCTGTCGATCTTCTTGGCTTTGGCGATCGCCCACGGCGTACCAAGCGGCCCGCCTTCAATGCACTCGGCGAATCGTTCATGGGGGACGTCCAGTACGTCTGCAACCGCGAGTGTTTCGACCAAGGCCTCCATGATAGATGCGAGCCAGGAATTCAGAACCAGCTTCATGCGCGTGCCTTGACCAACCGGCCCCAACCACATTGTGCGCTGCCCGATAGCTCGAAAAAGCCGCTGCACCGGCTCCGGGACGTCCTGCCGATCGCATGACGCCAGAATAAGCAGTTTACCGTCTTCGGCGGGTTGCTTGGTACCTGAAACCGGTGCGTCGAGGAATACGATGTCGCTGCGCTGCGAGGCGACGAGGCGAGCCTTTATGATGCCCTTTAGGCCAATGGTTGCCATTTGAACCCACGCTGAGCCGGATTTCATGGCATCGAAACCATGGTGCGCATCCATAACCGAAAGCGTTGCCGCAGCATCCGCGAGCATCGTGACAACGACTTCGGCGCTGCCGGTCGCCGACTGAAGTTCCGGGGCAGCGTCGACACCTTCGCCTACCGCTCGCGCGCGGTCAATGAGGCGATCCCACGCGATGGTCCGCAGTCCGCTGCGGCGGGCGCGGCGTGCAATCGCCGACCCCATGATGCCGCAGCCGACGATCGCTACGTCATAGTGTTGTTCTGCCATTTCCCCTCCGCGAAAGATACTGCTGGCGGCGTTCAATAGCCGCTCATTCGGATTTCGTCATGCGCGAGACGGCGGTGTAGGTTATACGCGCTTCGTCCTTAGGGTACGGTGGTACCCACTATGCCGCGGCTCACCACGGCTATACAAAAATAGAGGGATTGAAATGGAACGAGCGTGCGATGTGGCAATTATCGGAGGGGGACCCGCGGGTCTTAGTGCTGCGCTTATTCTGGGGCGCGCTCGCCGGACCGTCCACGTAATCGACGACGGACATCAGCGCAACCGGCCGGTTCGCGAATCGCATGGGTTCCTAGGACACGATGGCTTGTCACCTCGTGAGTTGCTCCAGCGCGCGCGCTCGCAGTTGGACCGGTACCCCACGATCGCATGCACGCCGGATCATGTTAACGAGATAGCCGGTCAGATAGATGCTTTCAATCTCCGATTGCAAAGCGGCGATACGATTTTGCCGCGCAGAGTTATTTTCGCAACCGGCATGTACGACGACTTACCGCCGCTTGAGGGACTCAATCGTTTGTGGGGCAAGCGCGTATTTGTGTGCCCATATTGCGACGCTTGGGAATTTCGCGATCGCCGAATGGCGGTCATCGGCAACGTGCGCAGTGCGCTTGAATTGGCGCAGGAGCTCTGGAACTGGTCCCACGACCTGGTCATTTGTCCAACCTCGAACGCGCCGGTCCCGCATGAATTGCGTCAATGGCAACTGGCGGCCGATGTCCCAAAGACGGCATCACCGCCTGCGAAGATGAACGAGCGAGACGGAATGATCGCGGTTGAATGCGCGAACGGTGAGGTAGTCGATTGCGCCGTCGTTTTCGTTTCCGCACCGCTCAAGCAGCGTTCGGATCTTCCCGCGCGGCTTGGCTGCGATATGACGGAACGGTGCACGATCCGGGTGGATGCGAACAATCGCACCACCGTTCCGGGTTGTTTTGCCGCCGGCGATTGCATTACGAGATATCATCAGATCGTTTTTGCCGCATCGAGCGGGGCTCGAGCCGCGATCGCCATCAACGAGGAGCTCTATGAGGCGGATGCGAGGGCGCTTGCTGAAACAAGCGCTGAGAAAATTCCGCTGACGGGTTAGATGAAGCGCGCGCTGACCCGGAATGAACCGGAGGCGCAAACTTCCTCGATGTCGGCTTCCGAAAGCCTGCGAAACGTTACGCCGCCGTATTCAAACGTTTGTCCGGGCTCGACTGCGTTGTAGCGAGCCTGTGCGCCGGGGTTGAGGCTCGGACGCTGCTGCGCCGTCCGGTTCTTGAAGTTGATACGGTACACGACGTTGTCGCAGAATAGCGAGATTGCGCCGGTAGCGTTGGCATACCCGCCGTGGATACGATGCGGCGATTCTTGGCCGCGGCCGTCTTTGGCCTTTAAAAGCAGATGGGAAGCGCTTTGGTCCATTAATTGCATAGTCGCCTAGATGAACCCTAAAAGGCGGCTTGTGGTTGCACAAGCCGCCTAAAACCTCCCAAACCCCTACAACCGGACCCCGGAATGGTGTTCAACCATGCACGGACCCTCGTCTAAACTGATGCGTTCGATTTTCGAAGTAGGGTAGTTTCGCTCGACGAATTCAGTGGCCAGCCGGGTGGATTCCCTTTCGCCTTCTTTGCTTTCGAAGACACTTATGGTGTCCAGGTGATCGGTCCCGGTTTGGACCGCATAGTAAGAAATAAAACCATCTACAGTTTCTAACCGCGGGACGAAGTCCGCTGCGAGGCGTGACTTAAGGTCGCGCAAGACCTCCGGATCAACCGCGTAGCGGCGCACGGCAATGTGCATAACCACCTACCTTAAAAGGCTTTGAGGCTTTTAGTATACCACCGGCAGAAAGCGACTCGAAACAATCAGCCCAGCCCGTCCGTAAACCCGGTATGAAAACTTTCCACATCGACGTAGGCATCGCGTGCGCTCTTATGTGCTTTGGAACCCAGCCGGCAGGTGCCGCGGTTGACGGCCGATCCCAAGTCGTCATTCGGCAATCCGCAGCGGCGATGGGCCTTTCTGCCCTAAAGCGCGTAAAAACTATGCGCGTGGACGGCAATGTCAGCTCGCTTGGATTGTCCGGGACGGGCACGCAGTGGCTCGGGATTTCATCGGGGCGCTTCGCGGAATCCGTATCGCTGCCGCCGCTGATGCAAAGCGACGGCTACGACGGCATGGATTGCTGGAATCGCGATAACACGGGTCTGGTGTGGAACGACGGCAGCCAGGCCGGCAGATCGGCGGAGATCAGCAACGCGTTTATGTCGACATATCGCCTTTGGAAGCCCGGAGCAGACGGCGCCACGGTCAAATCGCTG
>DASRSF010000125.1:0-22224 GCA_035656615.1 Vulcanimicrobiaceae bacterium
AACTCGACGATGTAGAGTGTGTCTCCTACACCTCTTCGGCGCAAGCATTGGAGTGGTGCGGCAGCCACACTCCTGATGTCGTGGTCGTCGATTACAATATGCCCCCGCCCGACGGCCTTGAATTTATCGAACGGTTCCGCAGCGATCCGCTCAATGCGGTCGTGCCCATCGTCATGGTGACGGCCGAGCAGCAGCGGGACTTGCGCTACCGCGCACTCGAGCTCGGTGCGTCGGACTTTCTTACCAAGCCGGTCGACCTTATCGAGTTCCGCGCCCGCATTCAAAATATGCTCGCGCTTGCCGATGGCCGTAAAAAACTCGCCGATCGTGCGGCCTGGCTTGCGGACGAAGTACGCCGCGCGACCGACGGTATCGTCGCGCGCGAAAAAGAAACGATTGTGCGGCTCATGCGCGCCGCAGAATTCCGCGACCACGGCACGGGCGCGCACATCCTGCGAATCGGCAAGCTTTCCGCGGCTTTGGGGGCGCATGCCGGACTTTCCGAACCGGTGTGCGAGATGCTGCAAATGGCCACGCCGATGCACGACATCGGAAAGGTCGCTACGCCGGATGCAATCTTGCTCAAACGCGGCAGCTTGATGCCCCACGAATGGGAAATCATGAGGCAACACACGGTCGTCGGGTTCGAAATTTTGAAGGACAGTGAGTCGGAACTGCTGCAATTGGCAGCGCAAATAGCGTTATCGCACCATGAACGGTTTGACGGCACCGGCTATCCTCACGGCCAGAAAGGCCAAGCGATTCCAATTGCGGGACGTATCTGCGCATTGAGCGATGTTTTCGATGCGCTCACCTGTGGGCGCCCGTATAAGGATCCGTGGTCCATCGAGCGTGCCATTGCGCATATTGACGCCGGTAGCGGAAAACATTTCGACCCCGACTTGGTTGCCGCATTTCACACCGCGCTGCCGGATTTAGTTGAAATAAAGCGGCAACATCCTGATCCCGTAAGCGAAGAAACCTACGGCTATTCAAATCACACGATAGCGTAAATTGTAGGTTAGTCGATGTTTTCGCTGCGTCCCGCGCGGTGAAAGAGGACGCCGAGCCCGGTACAGATGAGCGCGAGTCCGGGAATCACCATTGCGGTATCTACGATTCGAAGGCGATCCCAATCTTTGGTGCCCGCTTGTTCCAGCGCCGCAATATACATTTGCTCTTCCTCGCGGGTCGCGGACCAGGTCGGTACCGGCGGACGGCTGGGCGCCGGATGTCGTGGCAGGGCGAAGCCAAAGAACCACAGGCCGTCGAGCAAAACGATGATCGTAAAAATAGCGCCATACCACCGCATCAGCAGTAGTGTCGGCAAACAACCTGGCTGGCTGAGCTGGAGTGTGAGCGAGTTGCCGCTAGGGCGTAACTGCCGCGGCCTGCAGCCGCTTATGAAGCAAGACCGCGGCGGCGGCCGGAACCACGCCCGCCACACACAGAAGCGCAAGCGCGTTCCACGCTGAGGGAATCCCGGACGTATGCATGAGCCGGGCGAAGAGGAACGGCGTTACGACGCCCGCCGCATACGCCCACGTCAAGCCGAACCCCAGCGCGCTGCCGGCATGCTCTTCGCCTCCTACTTCGGCCATCGCCACGATCGCCAAACCGAACCAGCCTTCAGCCGAGAATCCTATTGCGACCGCTACCGCCGCCAGCACGGGAACGGGCATGTGCCCCACGCGCGAAACCGCGAGCGCGGAGATCGCGCAAAGCACGCACGTAATTGCCATCGGCAATAAACGGCCGCCGTGAAAAAGGCGATCGCTGGCCCACCCCCATACGAGCCGCCCTGCTGCGGCCGCGAACTGCGAGATAACAAATACCAGTGAAGCGAAACCCGGGGAGACATGCGCAACGTTCACAAGCGTCCACGGGAAAAACCCCATTAGCGCGACTTGGGCCGTGAACAGCACCACGCATACCGCAGTGATCAACAGCAGCCGCGGGTCGCGGCCCATGCGCACCACGTCCTCCAACATCAGACCGGCACGGACGGGCTTGCCGTAGAGTGCGGGCGGCTCGCGGTACAACGCCGCGCACCCCAGCGTAGCCACCAGCACCACAAGGCCAGTCACGGCAAGTGCGCCCCGATACCCGATAAGCTCCGCGCACGACGATATGATGATCGCACCGAGCACTCCGCCCAGCGGCACGCCCATCTGGCGGATGCCCATTGCCAAACCGCGTTCTTCGGGTTTGAAGAAGAACATGATGGCGTGGCTTCCGACCGGATTTATCGCGGCAAATCCTATGCCGTAGACGACGAACCACGTAACGAGCCACCAGAACGAAGGGACGGCCGCGGCTGCCAGCAATGCGCCGCCCATGATCGTGCCGCAAACGATGAGCACGGCTTTGTCGCCGAAACGGTCGGTTGCGGCGCCGCTTGCCGCATTGGCCAAAAATCCGCCCAGCAGCAGCGCCGTAATGAGCAGACCGATGCGTGCGCGGTCCATGGGAAACGTTTGCGCGACGTACGGCAAGAGCGTGCCGATGGCCACGATGACAAGGGAGGCGGCCACCATCGATACCGTAAAAAGCGCCAGAACTTCGTAGCGCGGTTCGGTCGGGTGCGCGGTATGGCGAAGCATGCGCGCTCGCTACTTGCTTGAGGCGCTGCCCCGTTCCCCCCGGGCGTTTCCTGGGTATAGCGCTAGCATCGTTGCCCTACACAAGGAGACTCTAGGCATGGGAATTATCGCGTGGATCGTGCTTGGGCTGATAGCCGGCCTGGTCGCGAAATGGATCGTCCCGGGTGAGGGTCCGGGCGGCATTCTCGGCGACATCATCGTCGGGATCGTCGGCGCCCTTATCGGCGGATTTGTCTACGGATTATTTGGCCACACCGGTGTGACCGGATTCAACATCGGCAGCATAATCTGTTCCATCGTCGGGGCAGTCATTCTGCTGTTTATCATCAGGGCGGTCACGGGCAACCGCGCCGTTACGTAGGCCCTGCCGCGCGCGGCGTTACGCGGAAGGTGCCGACCAGCAGCGCCATGCTTTCGCCTTCGGTGCGAAGGTCTTTGGCGGTAGCCGCCAGCCGTTTGACCTGATCCGCCAATTGGAGCGCCGACGAGGCAACTTGTTCGGCGCCGGCGGATTGGGTCTCGGCGTGAATGCCGATCTCGGCCAGCGTTTCGCCGATCTCGGAAACTGCTCCGCGCATGCTCGCCGCCGAAATGACGTTGCCTTTTGCAACGTCGAGAATTTCGTGTTGGCTTTGCATGGTACGCCGGCTTGCTTCGTGCATCGCGTTCGCGCGCGCGGCCAGGTCTTCGGCGATAGCATCGGTCTGCACGATGGCTTTTTCTAATTCCGCCAGCACCTGCGCCGAAGTTTGAACCAGCGCGGCTCCTTTATCGTTGGCTTGTGCCGCCGTACGCATTGCGGCCTGGGCGCGCAGGCTCTCATCTCGAATGGCCGACAGTATTCGTGCGATATCGCTGGTTGCCGAACCCGAGCGTTCCGCAAGTTTGCGAATCTCGTCCGCAACGACGGCGAATCCGCGGCCGTGTTCGCCGGCACGCGCGGCTTCAATTGCCGCGTTGAGCGCAAGCAAGTTCGTTTGCTCCGCGATCTCGTCGATGATTCCGATGATTTCCTGAATTGCGCGCGATCGTTCCGTGAGGGCGCCGATCGCTCCGACCGCGTGCTGCGATTCGTTGCGAATCGCTTCCATCGCCGAGGTCGTTTCAGCGGTGGCGCGACCGCCGGAAGCGACTTGTTGATGGGTGAAGGCCGCCGCTTGCGCCAGACGCACGGCCATCGCCGAGGTTGCGTCGATTTCATGCTGCAGCGCTTGGCGCGCGTTGACCGCGCTCTGAAAGGCCGCTTGCTGTTCCATTGCGCCGCCCGAGATCGTTTCCACCGATCGCACCAGTTCTTCGATCGACGAGCGCGTCTGGCGTAAGCGGTCGGCTTGACGCGCCGTATCGGCCGCGAGCGTATCAACGGCTCGCGAGATGTCTTGCACCGCGGCGGATGATTGTTCGGTGGCGGCGGACATATCCAAACTTGCTTTTTGCAGATTTACCGCTGAGGCGGCAACGCCCGCGATCGCGGCGCGCAAACGCCGCACCGTGTCGCTGAACGCGCGCCCGATTCCGCGCAATCCGTCCGCGAGATGATTGTACGTTACCGCCAGACCGGTTATTTCGTCGCGCCCGTGCTCCTCAATATCGGAGCAGCCTGCGACGAATTGCGCTTCCAGATTTCCGCATGCTAAATCATCGAAAGCGGACGAGAGCGAGGTGAAGTCCTGCGAGGCCACGCGCGCGAGTGCTTCGCTGGTGCGCGTAATGCGGTTTGCTACCGAGCCGGCGAGAAATAGACCTATCATTAGCGCCAAGCCGCCTGAGATGCCGCCCAGGGCGCTTCCGGCCAGAATGGCGCTGGCCTGTTCGTCCATGACGGCCTTCCCGCTGGCCAACATGTGTGACTGCGCGTCATGTTCGTACCGGAACAGCGCGTTTTCAATTGGCCCGAAGTGGCTGTTGTTATAAACGTCGGTCGCTTGCGCGTCACGTCCGGCCAGCTTTAAATCGGCGGCCCGCTGCATTGCCGCAAGATAGCCGTGCGGACCCAGCATAATACGCTCGGCGTCTCGTTGGGCCGCTAGTTGCAGCGGCGTCGAAGCAGCTCGCCGCGCAAGCACAAGCGCTTTGGCATTATCGCGCAACGCCGACCGGAATGCGGTAAAGTCCGGTCCCTTGGGCGTAGGGTGGTCCGCGAGCAGCAAGCTCGCGGTCGCATCATCTACATTAGTTATGGCCAGATCGAGTGATTGCGCTGAAAAAAACGCCGGCTGGCTCCGCGTGAGGACGGACGAGTTTTCGTTGCCGATGGCGCGCACTATCAGCAGCGTGGCGATAAGCCCCTCCCATGAAACGCAAAGTACGCACGCCATGCCGGCGAGTAGTTTCGTTCGAAGTGACCAATGCATCCAGAAAGAACATTCGGCACTTTCGCTCGGAAACTCAAGGCAGGCTTGGATCCGGTTCTTTACATGGATGCGTCAGATTGGGTCCAGTGATTTATTAGGGCACCGCGAGGCTGGCCCGCTACGATTGGTCGCATGAACACAAGACCAATGATCTTCCTGCTTGCTTTATCGCTTGCCGCATGCGGTGGCGCCGGCACATTGCCCGGCACACGCCATACTCAAGCGGTCGCCAGTCCTTCACCGGAGCGCACGCCGCGCGCCACACTGACACCAACCCCCGCACCACCGGCCGCTCATCCGATTCGAACGACTTCCTTTAGTCCGACGGATCAGCCGACTCCGACGAGCCCCCCAAACTTACCGCTTAGTCCTCAAAGCTCGTTCAGCTCCAGATTAAGCCTTTCCCGAACGGTACCAACCACGTTAACGTTTCCGGACCCCGATCAAATTCAACCAGTCGTGCTCCAATCCTCACCGGCGTGTGTAAATATCGCTTCAGCGACAACGTTCAAAAACGGCGTAGGCCAAATGCAGATCGTTGGGTCGAGCAATGCGCCTGCCAATTGTTTGGGATCCATGCGCGTGATCGTCGGCCAGGCTAGTGGCTTGGCGGCCGTCATCGTCCCATAACCGTGAAAAAATGAACGAAACAATGCGCGGATCATGTTCTTTACCGGCGATATCCCGTTGCGTGCAGTGCCTCATCAGGCCGCCGTTAGAGCGGCTACGTACGATGTTTCGCATGAACGCAAAAACAATGACCTTCCTTCTCGCCTTCTCCCTTGCAGCTTGCGGAGGCGCCGGCACCGTGCCCGGCTCACGCGGTGCTCAAGGTTACGCCATTCCCACAGCAAGCCCAGCCATGCCCACGGGAAGCCCGGCACCGCCGCACAGCCATCCCGTGCGCGAAAGCGCGACTGTTCGTCCGGTAGACCAGCCGTACACGGCGGTTCCGCGGCTGTTGTCCGTTGGTCCCTGGAGCTCGCCAAACACGCGGCTCAGCGTTTCGCGAACGGTGCCGGCCACGCTTTCGTTTGCGAATCCGGAAGAACTCTATTTCGTTGTCACTCAAACGTCCCCCGCGTGCGTAAAGATCGTGTCGTCGTGGGTTCTCAAAGGTGTGGGCCAAATCAAGATCGTCGGAAAAAGCGATGCTCCCGCCAATTGTTCCGGCGTCGTACGGGTGAACACCAGCCAGAACATCGGAATGGCCTTCATCGTCGTTCCGTAACTGAAGCGGGTCCAGTGTAGACATTCTTGCGTGCTTGGGTATGAAGCGGTGCATGGACACTATGCAAATCGCTTACTACACGTGTCTGAACAACAGATGCCCCAAGCACCGGAACGTCTTCGTTGAAGGCGATCCGCAGCATCTGGATTGCGGCCGCAAACGCGTCTGGTTAGAGGGGCAGCGGCCCGACCCCCGGCCCTGGGTCTGGATCGCCCCGGCAGCGGTCCTGGCCATCGTCGCCGCAGCGGTCATGTTAACCGTCCGGTCGAGGCGGTTCAAGGAACGCTAACGCGGGCAATCCAGCCGCCGACATCACAACAGAGGAACGTTGTGATGGGTCGAAAGCGGGTTTCAAGCGCCATAAAACTCTACGCGTATTACTACGCGAGAAGCAGCCGGCCGTTGCCCCTTGACTGGGAAGCCCAGGTATGGCTGATGTCGCACGTACGCGTTCGTTACGCGGGGCGTGCGGTGCCGGCGGGCGACGACGACTATTTTTTAGAGGAGCTGGCAGGCTTGGTGCAAGCGCATCGTCGCCGTTTGGTCGTCGAAGCCGCGATGTCGGTCATTCAGACCGCAAGGTAGCGTTCGATCCGGCGCGTTGAGTGTTTGGTTCGGCCTGCCATCCGCCGCCCAGGGCTTTATACAGTTGCACCAGTGCCAGGCGTTCATTGAGCCGCGCCTGCACGAGTCCGATCTGCGCCCCGTACGATTGCGTGTCGCTGACCAACACTTCCAGATACGACGTGATGCCGCCTTGGTAACGCAGGTTGGCAAGGCGCGTCGCATCGACCGCGGCGGCCGCGTTCGCGGCTTCGTCGACGGTATACGCGCGATCTTCATCGTAGGCGATGAGCGCGTTGGACACGTCGCCGAACCCCTGATGGATCGACTGAACGTATTGGAGGAGTGCGGCCTGTTTTTCCGCCTGCGATAAACCAACGTTCGCATGCGCGGCGCCCGCGTTGAAAATCTGCTGCACGATCTGCGGAACGATTTGAATAAACCCTTGCCCGTACCACGTCGACGCGCGGCCGAGCAGCGAAGCAATGCCAACGCCTCCGACTTGCGTGCTGCCGGCGCCTGCGGCCACTCCGATCGTGAATTGCGGATAGAGCAGCGCCCGGGCTACGCCAATCTGTGCGTTGGCGGCAATCAACTGCTGTTCGGCCTCGCGAATGTCCGGCCGGCGCTCTAACAATGCGGACGGCACGCCTGCCGCCGGCATGGCGGGCATCGCAACTTGTTGACCCAGCGGCAATCCGCGCGCAATCCGCTGCGGGTAGGCGCCGATTAAAATGCTGATCGCATTTTCCGCTTGCGCCATCGCCAACTGGATCTGGGGAATGTAGCCTGCCGCCTGCGCCACCAGCTGCTGTGCTTGGCGAACGTCTTGCAGCGTTCCAATGCCGCCCTGCAGGCGCGCTTGCACGAGTGCAAGGCTTTGCCGCCGGGCCGAAAGCGTGGCCCGCGTTATTCGGAGTTCCTCGTCAAGTTCGCACAGCTGAAAATACAAAGAAGCCACCGAGCTGACGAGCGCCGTTTGAATCGCTTCACGCGCGAACTGCGATTCCAGGACCTCCGCTCGCGCGGCCGCCGTAGCGCTGCGGACTTTACCGAAGAGATCGACTTCATACTGCAGCGTGAGCAGTCCATTGGGCGCAAACGTGGAGCGCGGCGAGGTAATCGGCACCTGGCCATTCGTGCGATTGTATTGAGCATTCAAAACGGCGTTGATCTGCGGATACCGGTTTGACGAAACGATCGTCAAGTTTGCTTCCGCTTCCTGAATGCGCTGCGCGGCGATGAGCGTATCGAAGTTTGCCGCCACTGCCGTACGCAAAAGCCGCTGCAAAACGGGATCTTTGAAGAACTGCCACCATCCCAAGTCGCCGATCGACGCGGGTGAGGGCGGCGGTGTGCTTTGATCGCGATAGACCGGGGGAAGTTCCGCGTTCGGCCGGTCGTACGGCGGCACGCACGTGGCAAGAAGTTGCGTTAGAGTCAGGGCGATGAAGATGAGCTTCACGGCGTGGTTTCCAATGGTGCGCTTCGGGCTTTGCGCCGCGCGGCGAACGATTCGATCACCGTGTACAGCACGGGGATGAAGAAGATGCCGAGCGAGGTGGCAAAGAGCATCCCGAAAAACACGGCGGTTCCAAGCGAATGGCGTGAAGCCGCACCTGCGCCGCGCGGCAGCATCATCGGCACGACGGCAAGGATGAATGCAATCGAGGTCATCAGGATCGGGCGGAAACGCACCTTAGCGCCTTCCAACGCCGCTTCTCGCACCGGCATACCGTCCTGCTCGCGTTTGTCTTTGGCAAATTCGATAATTAGGATAGCGTTTTTCGCAGCCAAGCCGATCAGCATGATCAAACCGATTTGCACGTAGACATTGTTGGGCAGATGCCAAATATACGCGCCGAAGAATGCGCCGAACACGCCGAGCGGGACGCCGAGAATCACGCCCAGCGGCGTGGCCCAGCTTTCGTACAGCGCGGCCAAGAATAGGAACACGAGCACCAGCGAAAGCACGAACGTCAACGCTTGTGCGTTTCCGGCAAGCTGTTCCTGATACGCCGTCCCACTCCACTCGTAACCGTAGCCGCTGGGAATCGTCGTGCGCGCGACGTCTTCCATGGCCGCAATGGCTTGACCCGAGCTGTAGTTGCCCGCCGGCTGACCGTCGATTTCCGCCGCGCGGTAGACGTTGTACCGCTGGATTAGGTTGGGACCGTTGGTCATCGACGGCTTACTGAAGGTGCTTAGCGGCACCATGTGCCCGGACGTATTGCGCACCATGAGCGAGCCGATGTTCGAGGGCGTCATGCGGTATTCCGGTTCGGACTGCACGATGAGCTTCCAGCTGTTGTTGAACAGAATCACGTTGTTCACAATGTATCCGCCCAGCTGCGCCTGCAGGGTTTGAAAGACGTCATCGAGCGGGATCCCGAGCGTTTGAACTTGTGCGCGATCGATATCCAAATTGACTTGCGGATAGTCAACCGAATAACCGGATATGAGATTCGTGAGCTCCGGGCGTTTGTTGGCGGCCGCCAAAACGTTAGCTGAAACGCGGGCGAGATCGGCCGTTGAGTGACTGCCGCGATCTTCGAGCATAAATTGAAATCCGCCGGAATTTCCTAAACCGTTGATCGGCGGCGGAGGGATCGGCAGCACCTGGGCTTGGGGGTGCGCGGCGGCACGGCGGTATGCTTCGAGCAGGATTGCACGAAGCTGCTCGTTCTTGGCATTACGATCGTCCCATGGATTCAGTACCAGTGCAAGTGCGGCGACGTTCGATTGGTTCTGACTGTTGAGCACGTTGAAGCCGCCCATCGTAACGATGTCTTTCACGCCCGGAATTCCGTGAAGATCTTTGACCACCGAATCGGCTAGCGACTGCGTGCGCTGCAGCGAGGCGCCGTTCGGCAAGATCAGCGATAGGAAAAAATAGCCCTGATCTTCCAGTGGTATGAAGCTCCCGGGAAGCGTTTTGAGAAGCCAACCGGCGCCCAGCGCAATAAAGGCCAGGACAACCAGCATGACCGCCGACCGCCTGATGCACGAGCGCAACACGCGCATGTAGCCGTTTCGCGAGCGGTCAAAAAACCGGTTGAAGCCATCGAGGAAACGCCCCATCGGGCCGGTAGACGCGCCGTGGGGTTTTAAGAGTAAGGAACAAAGCGCAGGCGTGAGCGTGAGCGCCACGAGCGCCGAGAGCAGAACCGATATGGAAATCGTAAGCGCAAACTGTCTGTACAACGCTCCCGTGATGCCCGCTAGAAAAGCTGCCGGAACGAATACGGCCGTTAAGACCAGTGCCACGGCGATAACGGGAGCTTGTACTTCCTCCATCGCTTTGATGGCCGCATCCTTGGGCGGCATGCCCTGCTCGATGTGTAATTCTGTTGCTTCCACGACGACGATTGCATCGTCGACGACAAGACCGATGGCCAGCACGATACCGAAGAGCGAGAGCGTGTTGATTGAGAAGCCCAGCGGCACAAACGCCGCGAACGTGCCGATAAGCGCGACCGGAACGGCGAGCATTGGGATGATCGTCGCGCGGAAGTTTCCTAGAAAGAGAAACACGACGAGAAAGACGAGGATGAACGCCTCAACCAGCGTGACCATGACGTCTTTGATCGACGCGTGGACAAACGCGGTCGTATCGAGCGTGATGTTGTAGTTCAACCCGGGCGGAAAGGCTTTTGCCAGGCTTGTCATCGTAGCACGTACCGCGTTAGCGGTTGAAATCGCGTTGGCCGAGGGCAATTGATAGATGAGAATGTTGGCTGCGGGCCGGCCGTTGTAATCGCTAAAGAGCGAATAGCTTTGCGCCGCCAATTCGGCTCGTCCTACGTCTCGCAAACGAATCATGGAGCCGTTGGCCAGCGTCTTGAGAATCACGTTATCGAACTGGTCCGTCGAGTCGAGCAGTCCGTGCACGTTTACCGGCGTCTGAAACGTCACACCTGAAGGCGAAGGCGGGAGCCCCAGTTGTCCCGCGGGCGCGAGCGTGTTCTGTTGGTTCAGCGCCCGAATGACGTCGCTGGCCTGCAGCCCTAGCCCGGCCAGCGCATCGGGCCGAAGCCAAATACGCATCGCATAGTTTCCGGCCCCCAGGAGCAGCGTGCTGCCCACGCCGGGTACGCGGTTGATGTTGTTGAGAATATTGAGCGTGGCGTAGTTACTCAAAAACAGTGAGTCGTAGGAATTATCCGGCGAATAAAGCGTGATAATTTGCAAAATCGCGGGCGATTGCTGGCTGACGGTTACCCCATAGGAGTTCACGGAGCTGGGAAGACTGCTGGACGCCGTTTGAACGCGGTTTTGCACCAGATTTGCATCGGCGTTGATGTCCGAACCCACGTTAAAGGTGGCGGTCATCGTGTAATTGCCGTTCGAAGTGCTAAACGAATTCAAATACATCAGGTTTTGCACGCCGTTGACCTGCGTCTCGATGTTGTTGGCGACCGCATCCTCGACGTTCGAGGCGCTGGCACCGATGTAACTGGTTCGTACTTGGACGGTAGGCGGGGTGATTTGCGGAAACTGCGCAACGGGCAAGATGAGAATCGAGATCATTCCCGCTAAAACGATCAGCAGCGATATGACGATCGCGAAGATCGGCCGTTCGATGAAAAAGCGTGACATGCTAAACGGTTCCGGCCATCGGCACAAGCGTTGGCTTGACAACGTCCCCGGCATGGACGCGCCCGATGCCCTGCACCACGACTTCTTCGCCACGCCTCAGACCGCTGGTCACGATGACGTTGGTGCCGATGGTCGAACCGGGCGTAACAGTGCGCAGCGCCAGCTTTCCGCCCGGTCCGACGACGTAGACGACCGTGATCCCCTGCAACGATTGCAAGGCGCTTTGCGGAATGAGCACGGCATCCACTTGCTGCGAGATCGGCAGCCGCACCCGTCCGAATTGCCCGGGCCGCAGCAACGCCTGCGGATTGGGAAACGTCGATTCAATCGAAATCGTGCCGGTGCTCGGATCGATTGCACGATTGATTGCCACCGGTGTCCCGTCATAGGGATACGTCGATCCGTTTGAAAGCACGAATTGCAATTTCGGGCGGTTGGCCACGGGGCGCAGCGAGGGCAGCTTAGAGGCGATCTTCAAATAATCGCTTTCACTGAGTTGCAGTTCGACCTTGATGGGGTCGATTGTTGAAACGGTCGCCAGCGACGGCGTCTTTGCGGGGCTCACGACGTTGCCTTCATCAACCTTGATAAAACTGATTATTCCGGTGACGGGCGAGGCAATCGTCGTATACCCCAGGTTGAGCTGCGCGTTGGTGAGCTGCGCTTTGGCTTCCTCGACGTTTCCCTGCGCCGTCAGCACGCCCGTCCTTTGGTTCAGCTCGACGTCTTGAAGGTTGGCTCGCGCCTCGGCGACGTTGGCAACCGCGACGTCGTACTGCGTCTTGGTCTGATCGTAGTCTTCTTCAGAAACGGCGTGTTTCTGCGCTAGCGGCTTCATTCGCGCGAGTTGCACGGTTTGGTAGTTCAGGGACGCGAGCGCCTGCGTGAGCTTAGCCAGCGCCGTCTGGTTTTGGACGTTGCTTTTGGCGCGAAGTAGATCCGCCTGCGCTTTGTCGAGCCCTCCCTGTGCGGCCTGGACGCTCGCCTCGTACTGATCCTGCTGAATCTGCATCAACGTTTGGCCCTTGTGCACCAGCGAGCCGTTGTGGAAGTAGACGTGTTCGAGGATTCCTTCAACGCGCGGAGCCAGGTCAACGGACTGCAGTGCCTGTGTTTGGGCAACATATTCGGCGGTGATCGGCACGGTGCGTTGCACCGCCTGGGTCACCTGAACGGCCGGCGGCGGCACGTGCAAAGCATTGCCGCTCGTACCGTGCCCGGCGCTGCACCCGGCGAGTCCCGCGGCAGCAGCGGCGGAAATGATAAACGACCCCGGCCGTATATGCATTGTGCCCTCCTCCAGGGTGCATTCGATATGCGGCGAACCGGAACCCCATGATGTACGCCGTTTTTTTGTTGGCTTCGGTTGCGACGCTCACGCCTTCAGCGCTCGTTGCAAATCCTACTTCCTACGAAGGTAAGCCCGTTGTCGTCCAGGGCAAAGTTTCGGAAATACAAAAATCGCATTCGCTCATGGGAACCGTCACGGGTTTCAAACTATGCGATACCGCCTGCGTCGTCGTGATCGATAAAACCAACGCCGCACATACCGACGGCGAAAGTGCGACCATTTCGGGAACGTTTCAAACGAGTTTCAAAGGGCCGAAACGGTCATTTAAAAACGTTGTGCTGGTGAAGTAGCTCACTCTTCGCGCGCGAAGTAATCCTCGCGCGCGCTTAGCGGCAGGTTGACGCGCTCGGGCATTCCGAGCCCGACTTTGCCGCTGTCCGGATACCAGTGGGATTCGCCGATAGGATTATCGGCGATGACGTAGAGCAGCCAGTCTTCGTTGCCGTCGTTAATGAGCTGATGTGGTTCGCGCGGCCAAAAGAGCACCGTATCGCCGCCGGCCAGCCGCACTTCTCCGCCTTCATGCCGCGCTTTTCCGCTTCCCGAAATGACGATGTAGCATTCCCACTGCGCACTGTGCGCGTGATAGGGGTAGGGCGCTTTACCGGGCGGAATTCGCAGAAGTTCGATGTCGAACGGATGACGCTCCAAGAGATCGGTTGACTGCGGCTTACGCCCCAGCCCCTCTGAGATTTGTTTTCCGTAGCCCGCCATCGTGCCGTTCGGCGATGACCAGGCAAGCTCTGGGACGTCTGCGGCGTTAACCTTCCGCATCGTGCAGCGACTCGCGTACGGTAAACGTCTTGTTCAACTGCGCGATTTCAATGAAATCGCGTACGGTCCGGTTTGGACGCACGAGCACAATTGGCGATTTCCCGGCTTCCCTACGAGCGCGTTGAAATCGGACAAGAGAACGGATGGCTGCGGAATCGAAACGCGCGACTTCGTGTAAATCGAAAACCAAATCGTCGGTGTCGCCGTAGCGGTCAAGTAGATGGTCGAGTTCATCGCGACGGGAGGCATCATACTCACCCGAAAGCGGCACGACCGTTGTCATGTGAGCCATATTCTTTCCGAAGTGAAGTAGCGTAGGATGCTACCGTTTTTCCCAGAGTTAAGAACATCACACATGAAAGCGGGAAAGCGGCCGCTGGCGGTTGCGGCGTTACTTGTCTTAGCGTTGACTTCGCCGGCCGAGCAGCAAGGAATTGCCGACCACAAACAAACTTGAGGTGCCCATCGCCGCCGCCGCAAAAATCGGATGAAGCAAACCGGCGACCGCAAGCGGAATCAACAGTACATTGTATGCGCAGGCCCAAAAAAGATTCTGCCGGATCTTTCGAAGCGTTGCGCGGGAAAGCTCGATGCCGGCGATCAGTGCGCTCGGGTCGTTTGAAAGAATTGCGACCGGTGCGGTTTCCAGCGCAACCTGCGCACCCGCTCCCATCGCGACGCCGACGTCTGCGCACGCTAATGCGGGCGCGTCGTTGATTCCGTCCCCCACAAAGGCGACGTGCCGGCCGTTCTGCCGCGCTTGCATCACAAGCTGTGCCTTTTGTTCCGGCAGTGCGCCCGCATACCACTGGCGTATCCCGAGCAGTTCGCATAGCCGGCGCGTGGGGTCAATTGCATCGCCGCTTACGAGCACGGGCTCGATACCCTGGCTGCGCAGGCGCGCGATAAGCGCCGCACTTTGCGGACGAACCTGGTCTGCGATATCGATCGCCCCCAGAACCAGCCCTTCCGCCGCAACATACACCCGGGTGAAATCGCCCGAATCAATTTCAGGCGCTCGAATGTTTCGTTGCGCCAGGAATTGCGCGTTGCCGAGGGCGTACTGCGCCTGCCCGATCTCGGCAGTCAGCCCGCGTCCCGGTACTGCTGTGACCAAGTGCGCTTGCGCAAGCGTTAGCCCGCGCTGGGCTGCCGCTTGCACGATTGCGCTTGCGAGCGGATGCACGGAGTGCTGTTCGATCGAGGCCGCTGCTGCGAGAATATCGTCCGCGTGCGCGCCGTTAAAGCATTGCACGCGGTGAACGTGCGGTTTACCGAACGTCAGCGTGCCGGTTTTGTCAAAGAACACCTCGTTCACGCCCGCAAGGCGTTCCAACGCCGCTGCATCTCGAACCAGCACCCCGCGCCGCGCTGCCGCCCCTACGCCCGCGATGACGGCCATTGGCGTGGCCAGCCCGAGCGCGCAGGGACATGCGACGATAAGCACGGCGATCGCGGTACCGAGCGCCGTCGTCCAATGGTGTCCGCTTACGATCCAACCGGCAAACGTTGCGGCGGCTAAAAGCAAGATCCCCGGAACGAAAACGCCCGCAACGCGATCCGCAAGCCGCTGAACCGGCGGCGTGCTGTTCTGTGCCGCGCGCACAAGTTCCACGATGCGTGCAAGCGACGTACCGGTGCCGACGGCCTGCGCTCGGACCACCAGCGCGCCGGCTCCGTTCAGCGTTCCTTGCCGTACGCTGCTGCCTGCCTCGACCTGCACCGGTATCGGCTCGCCCGTAAGCATCGACATGTCGATGGAGCTCGAGCCTTCCTCAACGATACCGTCGACCGGAATGCGCTCCCCCGGCGCAACGAGCAACATCTCGCCCACGCGCACGTCATCAACGGGAACGGTGCGTGTACGTGTATCCGCATCGCGCACGCGCGCCGTCGCCGGACGCAAGCTCAATAGAGCTCGAAGCGCCTGATTACTTCGTGCGCGCGCGAGGGTCTCCAAATATTTTCCGACGTAGATCAGCGTGACGATAGCGCAAGCGGTTTCAAAGTACGACGGCAGCCCCGCGATTGCGGCGTAGATGGAATATACGAAAGCCGCGGTCGAGCCGAGCGAGACGAGCGTGTCCATGTTCGCCCTCCCGCGCCGGGCGCCGTCAATCGCGCCGCGGTGAAATTCCCATCCGACGATGGACCAAACCGGCAACGTTAGAGCAAACATCACCCACGCTCGGCCGGGGAAATCTATCGGCGCCATACCGAGCACCAGCGTCGGGACAAACAGTGCGATGGCGAGCACAAGCAGGCGGCGCTTGCGCGCGATGAGCGCGTCGCGGGCCCCTGAATCCTCAGTCAACGAAGCCGGTGCGATGGCGGCGCCATATCCCGCCTGCTGCACCGCTTGTATGAGTGCCGTGTGCGGAACGGAAGCATCATGCCGCACGCTTGCTCTTTCCGATGCCAAATAAACGGCAGCTCGCTGAACTCCGGGAACGCCGCGAAGCGCGCGATCGACGTGCGACACACACGAAGCGCAGCTCATGCCGCTTATCGCCAGCTCGGTCGATCGCTCTTCCGCCGCCGTCATGCCTTGCTCCGAACGCAATTTTGACAACCAGACCGGGTCACGTTTATGGTCTACTCCCTGTTCCTTTACTAAGATAAATCAATGGGGAATGCTTGGAGTTTCGAGACCAGTCCCGCCCGGAACCGAAACTCGCGGGCGTTCGGCGGCGTTTAGGATAGGAGTATGCGGCGCAGCGCCGGTACTAGAGCGGACAATTGAAAGCGAGGTTTTTCCTCTTGAAGCAAGGGCGTTTTCGGCGTGTGACGGTTCTTACGGCCGCCATTCTATTTCTACCGGCCGTGTTCGGCGCTGCTCCAGCGGCTTCTACCGCCGACGACCTGCGTGAAAGTTACCGGCTGCTTTCCACGACGTTCTATTCCAAAGTCGACTCGCAAAAACTGCTCGACGGCGCACGCGAAGTGCTTGTGGAAGACGCGCACCGTCGCGGGACCCGTGTAACGCTGCCCGATATGCGCGACGCCGGGAATGCCGATGCCAACGTCGATCAGCTCGCGTCGGCCATCGCCCGCATGCAAAACGCAACGCACGAATCTCCTACGCTGCTCACCTACGAGGTGATCGACGGCATGGCGCGTTCGCTGGGCGATAGGTACACGACGTTCTTCACCCCGGACGAGTACCGCGAGTTCAATCAAGCGTTGGATCCGGAGAAGATCTCCGGTATCGGCGTGCTGATTCAGCCGGACGAGGCCAGCAAATTCATTCGCGCCTACTACGTAGTACCGGGCACGCCCGCGGAACGCGCCGGTCTGCAAGCCGGTGATCTCATCACGAGCATTGACGGAGTTTCGCTCAAAGGCTACACCGCCGATCAGGCAACCAAGGTGCTGCGCGGCAAAAGCGGCACCGCAGTGCGCATCATCGCTTCGCGCGCAGGCAAGCCGCTCGGAACGCTGTCAATGGTGCGTGAAGACGTTCAGCCGCCTACCGTGATCTATCGGCTATTGCCGAATCAAGTGGGATACATTTGGGTTCTGGCATTCGGGCGCGAGACGCCGGATGAATTCGCGCTTGCGCTAAACCGGCTGGAGAAGGCCGACGTTCGCGGCTACGTACTGGACCTGCGCAACGACGGCGGCGGTTACGTCAACTCCGCGCTCGACATCAGCTCGAAGTTCATCAAAGGCGATCCGCTTCTCACCATTGAGGAGCGCGGTTCCCATACAACAACCATCGACGCCGGTATGGACGCGCCGCCCGCCAAGCCCATGACGATTCTGGTAAATCGCAACACCGCTTCCGCTTCCGAGATTACCGCCGGTGCGCTTCAGGATGACGGCATCGGCGTATTGGTCGGCGAGAAAACGTTCGGCAAGGGCGTCATGCAATCGCTTACCGCGCTTCCCGACGGTGCGGCGATCAAAATCACCACCGCGCACTATCTTACGCCGAAAAACCGGGACATCAATCTAAAAGGCATTGAACCCGACTTTCAAGTGCAGGAAAACCGGGACGCGCGATTCGGTGAACTCGACCACGATGCGCAGCTTCAGGCCGCCGTCAACATCCTCACGAAAAAAATCGCGGACGTCAGATCCTAGTCCTCTTCGGCAATAGCGCGCACGAAGATTTCGCCGTAACGTTCTAACTTCACGTCGCCCACGCCGCTTACCGTTCGAAATTCGGAAAGCGTCGTGGGTTTGACTTTCGCTAGTTCGCGAAGCGTGGCGTCAGAGAAGACGATATACGGCGGCACGCCCGATTCATCGGCAATCACTTTTCGCAAGCGGCGCAGTTTTTCAAATACATCCGTATCCAGCGGTTCGCTGCTCGCCGCACGGGCTTTTGTTTTGGGAGGCGACTTCAGCTTGAGGTGGCGCACCATCGCAAAGCTGCGGCGTTCTTTGAGGGCTCGCACCCCCTCGTCGGTGAGTGCAAGCGTTTTGCGCTCCGGCTCTTGTTCAACCCACCCTTCACGAAGCAAGGCGGATGATAGCGCCAACCATTCTTCCTTTGCCTGCTCGGCGCCAATCCCGAACGTTGAGATCCCGTCGTGACCCCAGGCCAAGACCTTGTCCGTGCGATTGCCGCGTAACACGTCCACCAGGTGATGTGCGCCGGTCGCGAAGCCGCCGTGCGAGCGTACCCGGTACACGCATGAAAGAAATTTGTGTGCCGCCACGGTAACATCGATGGCTTGAGGCGGCGTTATGCAGTTATCGCAGTTACCGCAGCGCTCCGGTGCAAGCTCTTCGCCGAAATATTCAAGAACCGCCCTTCGCCTGCATCCGGGCGTAGCGGCAAATTCACACATTTTGCGCAGCAGGCGTTCCGCGTGTTCCCGCTCGGCCTGCAGCGGAATCTGGCGGATGAAGTGCCGCTGCTTTGCCGCATCGCCGCCACCGAAAAACAAAGCGCATTCACTTGGCAGACCATCGCGACCCGCGCGCCCCGTCTCTTGATAGTACCCCTCCAGGTTCTTCGGGATGTCGTAGTGGGCGACGTAACGCACGCTCGGTTTGTCGATGCCCATGCCAAATGCGATAGTTGCGCAGACGACGCGCACTTCGTCCCGGATAAAACGATCTTGGCAGCTTTCGCGCTGGTGGGGAGTCAGGCCGGCGTGGTACGGCAGTGCGCTGATACCGGCCCTACAAAGGCGATCGGCAAGGTCTTCTACGGTTTTGCGGCTCTGCGCGTAGACGATGCCGCTCTCGTGCGAACGCTCGGTGCACCAGGTCACGAGTTGTTTGGCTGCATCGCGCTTCTCGTAAACGTTGTAGCGAAGATTGGGCCTGTTGAAGCTGCCGACGAAACGCAGCGGATCGCGCAGCTGCAAAAAGCGCTCGATGTCCTCGCGCACGCGCTGCGTAGCCGTAGCAGTCAACGCGGCAACGGGCACGTCGGGGAAGCGCCGGCGTAGAAGCGAGATTCGCCGATACTCGGGCCGAAAATCGTGGCCCCACTCGCTCACACAATGGGCCTCGTCGATGGCAATGCGCGCAAGATTCCACCGCTCCAGCGCCGTCGCGAATTCCGCCAGCACGACTCGTTCGGGCGCCACGTACAGCAAACGGTATTCGCCATGGTCCAGCGCCTCAATCCGCGTTCGCGCCGTTTGAGCATCGATCGAGCTGTTCAGGAACGTTGCAGCGACACCGTTGGCGACCAGCCCGTCGACTTGGTCCTTCATGAGCGCGATGAGCGGTGAGATCACCAGCGTCAAACCCGGCTGTATGATAGCGGGCAGCTGAAAACACAGCGATTTCCCGGCGCCGGTCGGCAATAGTGCAAGCGTATCGCGGCCTTCGAGAATGGCTTGTACGATTTCGCGCTGCAACGGCCGGAAGGATTCGTATCCAAAATTCCGTTTAAGGGCATCAAAGAGCGTGCTGTCGATCACACCGTTCTGTTCACGACGAGCCTCGCCGACACCCACCGCTTTAATTCCAAACCGTTTAATGCACGGCGTCCGAATGGACCTTAACCAGCGGATAAAAAAATTCAATGTCGTAAGAAGCCATGCCCGAGAAAAGTTCGGCCACGACGCGCGCCACATCCTCATCCCACTGCGCCGCCGCCCAACTATGGCGCGACTCCCACTGTGTTACGCTGAGGAGCTGAGTTTTTGTTTTGTTGGTCAGCAGCGAGCCCTCAATAAACCCGGGCAGGGTGGGCAACCTGCGCTCCATCACCAGACTTGCGTCACGAGCGGCCGTTTCAAAATCTTCTGGCTTTATCTGAAATGTGATGACCGCGACGATTCGCTCTTTATTATGCATACTGCACCATCCATTAGAGTCTGCCGCAAAGGCTTCGCGGCGCGCAAAAGTCACCCCCCACGATTCCCGCGATAAGCGCGGTTGCGCAAAGACGCAACTTTGTGTTACAAAGTAAACGTTATGCCGATAAAACAGTTTAGCGTCATCTTCCCGATTAGTGCTTCGCTCGTTTCGCTCGGGTTAGTCCTGGTGCACGCAGCAACGCATGGTACCGCGCACGAGGCGGACGAGGGTACCGCCGCCCACCTTTTTCAGATCCTGATGGTCGCCCAAATACCCGTCATACTTTTTTTCGCCGTGAATTGGTTACCGCGCGAACGCAAGGGCGCTTTGAAGGTTCTGGGCGTGCAAGGTACCGCTGCTCTGGCGGCGTTCGCATCCGTCTTTTTTCTCACGTAACACGTCCCAGCGGAACGTTCTCGCCGGTACGAGAAATCATCCGTGTATTCATTCAACGGGAGAACCCGCATGCAAAAGATCGTTCCATTCCTGTGGTTCAGCGACAATGCCGAAGAGGCGGTGAACTATTACGTTTCAGTTTTCCAAAATTCAAAGATCACCGACGTGAGCCGATATGGGCCGGCCGGCCCGCTTCCCGAAGGCACGGTGATGGTTGTCGAGTTCGAACTCGAGGGCCAAGAGTTTATGGCCATCAATGGCGGTGAGACCGGCACGGCGGCCGCCGGCGTGTATCCGGGTGCAATCGCGTTGTACGTCAATTGCGAAACCCAGGCCGAAGTCGATCGTCTTTGGGATAGGTTGTCGGACGGCGGAAAGAAAATACAGTGCGGCTGGCTCACCGACAAGTATGGTTTCAGCTGGAACATCGTGCCTGTAGGCTTGGCTAGCTACATCGCGGGCGACGATGCCGAAAAATCTGGGCGCGCCATGAAGGCCATGCTGCAAATGCAGAAACTCGATATTGACGAACTTCGCCGTGCCTACGAAGGCGTTGGCTGAACTTCCTCATTTACGGATAAAGGGCCCGGTGTTCTCCCGAACGGCTGACATAAACTCCGTAGGATCGGTAAAGCATGCAAAGTGGCCGCCATCAATAGCAACGAACGCTTTGGCGGGCGCATGAACCGAAGCTAGCCATGCTTTCGCGGGCTCAACGCCCGCGATGTGATCCTCTTTGCCCTGAATCACGAATACCGGAAGATCGAACGTTGTATGTTTTCGCGCGTCGAACGCCGTTTCGTCCGGCCACAGCTTTGGACCGCTAAAATTTTCGCCGGCAATCCACTGCGCAGCAAAGCCTTTTGCGTTATCCGGCGAGCCTCCCATAAACGAGCGTTGTGAATCGAGATAGCGGCGGTCGGACGGGGCCCACCGCCACGTGTTTGTTATGTTAATCCGCTTAAAATCGGTGGGCGGCAATGATTGCGCTGCGTCGAGTGCCTGTAATGCGCGGGTATCGCCGGCGGCAAGCATTTGCGTGCGAGCAAACGCCTCGCGTGCTTCCAAAGAGAGGTCCCAACACACCGGCTGGCCGGTGCCGACGTACGCCGCAAAAATGTCGGGCCGGCGTAGCGCTGCGAACATTCCGGGAAGACATCCCCAGGATTGGCCCACTAAAACGACGTTACTTTTTGCTAGGCGCCGCCGCGCATATTGCGCCACGTCAATCGTGTCCAGGGTGATTTGCTTCAGGGTCACCTCGGGTGTAGCGGTGCCGTTACGCGCGAACGTCTTTCCGGAGCCGCGCTGGTCCCACGTCACGACGGTAAAGTACTGTTCCCAAGGCTGAAACTCAGAGAGAAACGGTGACTGTGCCTCGGCCGGCCCGCCGTGAACATACAGAAGAGCGGGATTGCGCGAATCCTGGCCTTGGATTGCCACGAACTGGTCGATGCCGCCAATCGGTACGAACCCGGTTTCGTTCACCGAAGTCTTTGCCGATGCCGTGGCTGCCAGGGAGCAGGACAGTGACATCGATGCCGTCGCGGCGAGAAAATCAGCTCGGTTCAACCCGTCCCTCAAGTCTAACAACTAATTATTTAATACTAAGGTTTTAGTAGACTACCACGCCGCGTTTTGCATTGTCAAGCCAGGCGTGGTCAGCGCAGTGAGGTGAGTGAAGGCGGCGAAAGCTTTCGCGTGGTTTTCTTGGAGACGCTGCGCTTAAATTTTCGTACTCATCAACCGGAAGATGAAGCGCAGTTTGTGAGGATGCACACGGATTTGAACGTGCGCCGATATGTCGGCGGCCGCGCATGGTCTGTTCAGGAGGCGACGGAGCGCTTTCGCCAGGCATACCTTGGTAAGCCAAAGCGAACGTACGGCTTGTGGGCGGCCGAATTGAAAAGTGATGGCCGATATATCGGCGCTTGCGGGTTAATCGGAAGCCAACGTCACGCAAGCTTGGCGTACTACATTGCACCGCAGTACTGGTCGCGTGGACTGGCCACCGAGGCTGCCAAAGCATTTGTTGAGGTTGGTTTCCATCGGTTGCAACTAGCACACATCTTCGCGGACGTT
>DASRSF010000126.1:0-10255 GCA_035656615.1 Vulcanimicrobiaceae bacterium
GCCGAGTTCATCACGACTGCTCCGGAGGTCGTAGTAAGCACGCCGCCCGCTGCGCTGCCGTGCTGTGAAAGCGTTGCGGTGGCCGGCAGCGTCCCGGAAACACTGTCTTGTACGGTTCCCGTGTAGTCGCCGGAGATATTCGAAATCGTATTCGGCGTAGAATTTGTTGAGCTCGAGTTGCACGCCGCCAATGCGAACGCTATAAGGAGCACTCCCGCAGCACGTACCGCTGTCTTCATTTTTCCGATCGCCCTCCACCGTAACGTGTCGCTTTCGTACCGCCGAAGCACCGCAAGTCCTCCAGCGTCGAATGCACTGTAAAGAGACGGCCATACAGGGGCCTGGTCGGCTGCTTCTTCCCGGGTTCTTCCCTAGTTCTGCCTAGCATTTCGAATAGGGGAAGGCTCGTCATGGAGGACGTTCTTTGATGTTTGCTGCGCATCATCGCATCTCAATCGCCTGGCTGCTCGCGCTCGGATTGGCCGCATGTGCCGGCGGCACGGCGCCGCCCACCGCTCCGCTTCAGACGTTCCCGCAATCGCAACACGAACACAACGCGCCGGCGTCTTGCGTTCCCGTCCACCATCGCATGGTCGTCAATCCGGCTTCACTCACCCTCACGTCTACCGCCACGCCCGGCACGTTTACCGCTTGTACGCGGCACTCTTCAAGCTACGCCGTATCTGTCAGCCCCGCGGGTGTCGTACAGGTTCCGGCAAAGGTTTGGCCGGTGAAAGGCCGGGACGCTACGTATGCCGCCACGATAAGCGTCGGCGCGCTTGCAAACGGCACGGCAACGATCACGGTCACCGACGACCGCCACAATTCCGCAAAGGTGCCGGTCGTCGTCTCTCTGCCGCAATCGACGGCGCATTTGTTCATCTCCGCGCTGGGCTACAATATCGTTTCCGAATACGCGCAGCCGTTTACCAGCGCGCCCATTACGGCGATAACAAGCGGTGTCATTTCGCCCAGCGGCCTTGCGTTTGACGCCTCAGGCGATCTCTTCATTGCTAGCTGCGGCGTATCGTGCGGAGGCGCCGGCAAGGGGTCCGTCACCGAGTATGCACCGCCGTACACGAATTTGCCGCTGATCACCATCACCAGCGGAATCGCAAATCCTTACGGCTTGGCGGTTGATTCTTCCGGCAACCTTTTCGTTGCAAACTATTCCGGCAATAGCGTCACCGAATACGCGCCTCCGTACACCGCTGCTCCCCTCGAAACGATAAGTAGCGGCGTGAGCATGCCGTTCGGGGTAGCGCTCGATGCATCGGGCCATCTCTTCGTAGCAAACTTCGGTGCAAATACGGTTACGGGGTACGCGCCGCCGTATACGAGCCCTCCGACCGCCACGATCACCAACGGAATAAATGCCCCGCAAGGGCTCGCCCTGGATTCCGCGGGCAACCTGTTTGTCGGTAATCAGGCCGGCAACGTCAATCCGAACGTTACCGAATATGCTTCTCCGTACACCGGTTCGCCGGTGAAGACGATAACGAGCGGCGTTGGAAGTCCGTACGCGTTAGCGGTGGACCACAGCGGCGACCTGTTCGTTGCAAATTATAACGCTAGCGTGGTGAACGAATACGCCGCGCCGTATACCGCTGCGCCGGCGGCCGCGATAACCAATAACGTACTGAATCCGGCTGGCATCGCTATACTCAACCAGTAACTAGCCGACCCGGCGGCCGCATGCATCGCAAGAGCGGTGTTTTGCGGTGTGCCTGGCGGGTACACGATATTCATGCGTTATGCCCGCAGTTTACTCATGATTTTTGCTGCTGCCGCGGTATTTGCCGCGGCAGCTATGTCGGATCCCGCGCATGGCACGGTGAGCGCGCAAACAACCCCGACGCCAAGTGCGAGTCCTTCACCGACTCCGGCGCCTTTGCCGACAGTGGGTACGCCGATGCCTTTGCCTACACTGGCTACACCGATGCCTCTGCCGACGCTCGCTACACCGCGGCCGCGGCGCGTTGAAGCATTACATGACGCCTAGCGGATAGGCTTCCTCTCCATGAAGCTCGATATCCAACCCACGCTCTTCGGCCGCGCGGTCGACTTTTGTTACGGTAATGCGGCTGATAAGCCAAAGCATGCCGTAGGTGAAAATAAATGCCCATGCGCTGCAGATCACCGCAGCGGCGATTTGTTTACCGAAGAACGCCGTGCCGCCGAACAATAATCCATCGGCACCGTTCGGATTCCAAAGCTTGGTCGCGAAGATGCCCAGAAGCGTTATACCGAGAACGCCTCCTACGCCATGAACACCCCAAACGTCCAGTGCGTCATCCCACCCTAACCGATTTTTCAAAGCGACCGCATAGTAGCAAACCACTCCGGCCAGCACGCCAAATAGCATTGCCGTAACCGGTGATACATAGCCCGCCGCGGGCGTTATCGTGGCAAGACCTGCAACGGCGCCCGTCAACAGGCCGACGAATTTGGGTTGCCGTCCACGAACCCACTCAACGATGAGCCACGTTATCGCGGCAAACGAAGCCGCGATATCTGTATTGAGAAAAGCGGAAGCGGTAACGGCATCGACTCGTAATTCCGAGCCTGCATTGAAACCATACCAGCCGAACCACAACAGCCCGGTACCAAGCGCAATCAGTGGAACGTTGTGCGGTTTGTCGTCCACGAAATACCGCCGTCCGATGAATAGCACGGATGCGAGTGCGGCAAAACCCGCGGACGCATGTACGACCAGGCCGCCCGCAAAATCGAGGACACCCCATCGCGCAAACGCTCCATCGGGGCTCCAAATCAAGTGCACGAACGGAAAGTACACGAAAATCAACCAGCCGGTCAGGAACAAGAAGTACGCTTTGAATGTTACGCGATTCGCAAACGCGCCCGTGATAAGCGCCGGTGTAATGATTGCGAACATCATCTGATACGCTATGTGCACCACCAGGGGAATGCCCGCATCGTTGCCGGTGAACATCGAGTGAAGCGTTACGCCACGCAAAAAGAAATACGTCGCCGGGTTGCCGACGACGCCGTGCCAATCCGGCCCGAAGCACATGGAGTAACCGAAAGCAACCCAGAGAACGGTGGTCCAGCCTAGCGACATGAAACTCTGAATCATGATCGTCAGGACGTTTTTTCGCCCCACTAAGCCGCCATAAAAAAACGCGAGCCCCGGGGTCATCAACATGACCAGGCTCGCGCAGATCAGCATAAATGCGGTATTGCCGACGTTCACGGGCGCTGCATTCACGGCCAACCCTCCCCAGCAAGTGTTCTTCGCCTTTAGGCGTTGCGCGGGACAGTTCCCGTTTTAATGCTTCCGTGGCCCGCTATGGCGTGGGCAGCCGATATAACACGTCGCGCGCCAGCGCTTCCGATGTGTTCAGCGCCGGCGATCCGTTTCCATGAACCAGGAGTTGGAAGCCCATATCGGCTCGCAGCACCGTTAGGCGTCCGTCTTTCCATGACGCTTTGTCGCCAAGGCCCGAAATGAGTTGAGCGTCGTTAAACGCCTCGGAGAACTGTGAGGGAACGCCCGGAACGTGAGATCCCAGTACGGATTGCACGACGCTCAGGCAACTGAATCCATGGCATCCCGTTTTTGCAGCCGCAACCGGTTGCATGACGAGAAGTACGTTTTGCGCCGGTGCACCGGCGCGCGAGGCTACTGCCCACGCGCATTCGTTCGGCGAAGGACGTTGCGGGGAGCCCACGGAGCGTACGCCCACGCCAAGCGCCGATGCGAGATCCGGAGTGCCGAGCATCGCGCACGGGTCCACCTTCAGGCCGTTGCCGTTCGCCGATTGCGTGGACGTTGTTGCGGCGGTCTGGTTCTGCGATGCCGCCGGCGGCGGCGCGGCTGCTTGTTGCCCTGTGGCGGCCGGCTGCGAAGCTGAGACGATCGCTCCGCTGCCGCATGCCAGATTGATTCTAAAGTTCGCCGGCTTGCGATAGTGCGGTACGCCGGGGAGCGCATTCTGATGCGCGACATCGAACGTCACCACGAGCCGCGTCGGAGTATCGGTTGCATTGAATGGACTCCACCCAAAGGGTTGTTCGAACGTGTATGAGCTGCCCGGCGGGAACGGTATATTGCGGGCTCCGATTGCAAATCCGCCGACCGCGTTGAACGAGGAAGCGTTATTGCCGCCCTTCGTCGCGAGATACTCATCGCTGACATTGGTTTGCACTGCATGCTGGGTTGCATCCGGCAGAGCGCCCGGAAAGACGTTCCTGTTTGTGATATTGACCCATTCTTGTCGCACGCGCCAGCCGTATTGGTTTGAGGCCGTGGCGTCGGGCGGGTTTGGAATCACTTTAACCACGCGCATCTTCCACACGCCGTTGGACATCCATTGGTTCATGCACCCTTCGCTCGCCGCAACTTGCGTAGAGCCTCCCTGCGCTTGCGCCGCAGCACCGGTGGCCACGCACGTTAGGTTGTAATTGAAGTTGTATTTGTTGCTTGTAAAATGCGGCTTGGAGGTTGACGCCGCAAGTTTTGCGCCATCAAATGTTACTTGCAACGTCTTGGGCTTATCGGAGGGGTCAACGCTCGAATTGGGTCCGAAAAAGGTTTGGACATACGAATACTGCCCGGACGGCGCCAGCGTGTTAAAGGCAAGGCCCTCCTGCCGGTGCCCTTCAGCGGTAAGGGTTCCGCTGTTCAGCACGAGCTTCTGATCCTGCATAAATGAATCAGCCGGTGCCAGTTCACGCGACGTACCGTTGCGCCACGTTTCAGTGACTTGCCAACCGGTTTGCGCGGAGCCGTTCATGACCGGCTCGACTTTCGTAATGCGGGCGCGCCAAACGCCGTTGAACAGCCACTGATTCATGCAGCCCTCGCTGCTGCTGCCCTGCGCGAGCGCGGGAGCCGCGGGAATAATTTGAGGTGCGACGATGAGTGCGGCAAAAAATAAGGCCTTGAACTTCATGGCGAAACTCCTCTCCGATTGCGGTTAGGCTATCAGCCGCGCGTCCCGGGAGCGTCCCGCCGGGCCGGGCTAGGGCCAGACGCCGTCCTGAGCGGCCGAAATGGCGCGCACCGGACTAAGCCGTCCAAATGCTTCCCGCGAGCGCTCGTCCGTGATGGCACTGAGCTGCAGTGCCACGTGCTCCCGTGCTCGCTGCAAGGCCGCCGCGGCGCCGGCCTCGTCGCCGGAGTCGTGGTAGACTCGCGCCGCCGCCCAGAAGCAATAATGCGGCCAAACGGTGTTTTCTCCCGAGGTCTGGGCGCGGCTCATGATGTCGTGGGCCGTGCGCAGGGCGCCCTGGTCACCCGCCTTTAACTGCGCCAATGCCAGATCGGCCAGTTCCTCAAAGGTCGCGGGGCGCCCCAGCCGCTCGCGCACTGCGATCGCCTCGTTCATGTGCGTTAGCGCTGCGTCCAGTTCGCCTAATTCACGTTCTGCGTTTCCAAGATTTGCCAAGGCAGCAGCTTCGATAACCGAATTGGCGATCTCGCGCGAAAGCTGCAGTGCGCGCGCGCCGAGTTCCTTGGCTTCGGTCGCCTGCTGCTGCAGCAGCCGCACCATGCTCAGGTTCGTCAGCACCACCGCACGCCCGCGTGTGTCGTCGAAAGCCTGGAAGATCTCGAGCGCGGTCATGAGCGAGGCGCGCGCATCTTCCAGCAACCCGAGCTGCATCTGGCTGCCTGTTTGATTAAACAGCAAGTACGCCAGCTGCAAACGATTGCCCAGCGATCGATATATCGCGGCGGCAGCGGCGAATTCAGCCGCAGCTTCTTCGAACCGCACTTGAAATGACAGCGCCGACGCGACCCGCACGCCGGCTTCCGCTTCGCCCTCGCGGTCGCCGATTTCGCGGTAACGCCGCTGCGCCTCCGTGGAGTCCGTCAAAGCGCGTGGAAAATCCCGACGCATAATCGCAAGCGCGGCAGAAGTCATCGCAACGCGTGCGATGAGCACGGCATCGCCGGTGCGCTCGGCGCGCAGGCGCGCATCCGCCAGTGCGCTGTCGGCGGCGCAAGACTCGCCGTGATTTACCGCGATCTCCGAGAGCAGGCACAGCGCCTCAACCTCGCCCGCGGCGTCGTTGCGTTCCCGGTCGATCTGAAGCGCCGCTCGCGCAGCCTGCGCCGCTTCCGTGTAATGGCTTCGCAGCAACAGGTTCCTTGCTGCGGCACGATGCCCGGCGGCTTCGCGCACAAGATCGTCCGCGATGCGAGTGCGCTGTGCGAAATCGGCAAGATACCGAGCCTCTTCGGTCAGTTCACCGAGCGCGCGTGCCCATTGCGCGCGGCGCCACAGTACGTCCGTCCTCGCGTGTTCATCGCTCGCGAGTTGATCCAGTGCATCGATGTCCGCGCGTTGCGCTTGCCGATCGCCCAGCCGGCCTAAAATTCGTTCGCGCAAACCAAGAAGTGCGCGCCGCTGCTCCAGGTCGCGGGCAAGTTCCAGGCCGCGCGTTGCGCCCGCGAGCGCTTCTTGATTAGCATAGATACCGAAACTGCGCTGCGCGGAGGCGAAATAGTACGACGCGGCTTTTTCCGGTTCGCCCGCGTTGTCGTAATGATACGCTAAGGTACCGGCGGCTTCGTCACGTTCGGGCGAGAGCCGCTCGATTGCCGCGGCGACGCGCCGGTGCCATTGTGAACGCCGCTGCGGCTCGATGTCCTGGTAGATTGCCGAAGCGATCAATTGGTGGGTGAAGGCGAAAGCAAAATGAACGCGGCCGACCTCGCGTACCAAATTGCGCCCAAGCAGCTCGCTCACGCCGTCGAGCACCGCATCTTCTGGTAAACCCGAGATCTCGCGTAATAGGTCTGCGTCAAACGTAGCGCCAATCACGCTGGCGACTTCTCCCACCTTTCGCGCGTTTTCCGAAACTCGGCTCGTGCGTACCTCAATCATTGCCCGCAGAAAGCGCGACGATGTCTCGCGCACGCCGGATTCGGCGCTCTCGCGCAATAACTCAACCGCAAATAGCGGATTTCCGCCACTAACCGCGTGCACATGCGCACCAATCGCTTCGGCATCCTCGCCAAGCGCTGCAATACTTCGCGCAAGGTCGCAGATCGCTGCACTGGTTAAACCGCCTAGCGAAATATGGTTTGCCACGTTTTCCAATTGCAATTTACGGCGCAGCGGCTGCACGGTGCGCGCGGCGTCGCCGGCCTCGTTGCGATACGTTGCCACGACGAGCGCCGGAAACGCTGCGACGCGGCGCGCAAAATATTCCAACGCGGAGAGCGTTGCTTCGCCCGCCCACTGCAGGTCCTCGAAGATGACCAGCAACGGACGCTGGCGCGAGAGGCCTTGCACGACGGCCGCCAGTCCCTCCAGCAGCCGCGAGCGCTCGCGCGCTGCATCGAGTGCCGGCAGCGGCGGCAAGTCCGTGCGCCTCAGGGCGAGTTCCGGAACCAGCGCCGCAACGGCGGCGAGCCAAATCGGGCGAACGTCCACCATCGTGAGCAACGGTAGTGCGTCGCGTAACGCTTCCACAATCGGCTGATACGGCACTTGCTCGGGAGAAGAGGTCGTACCGCGCAAAACCCGGCCGCCTTGCGTGTTGGCCAACAGCGCAAGTTCGTTTGCCAGGCGAGTCTTGCCGATGCCCGCTTCGCCGCCGATCAGCAGAACGTTGCCATGGCCCTGCCAGGCGAGCCGCCACGACTCTGCCAATTGATCCAGCTCCGCAGTGCGCCCGACAAACGGCAAAGCGTTTGCGGGCCTGCGTATGTCGAACGGCTGCTGCGCTGCCGCATCAGGCAGGGCGCCGCCTCGCAGCATCAGTGCGCGCAGCGCGAACGTTTCCGGCATCAATTCGATGTTCATGTCGTCCGCAAGCCGGCCGGCGAATACGTCGATTTCGCGCAGCGCGCCCGCGCGATCACCGCTTTCGTAACGAATCGACGCAAGTTGCCGAAGCGTGTCCTCGCGCCACGGATCGCTCGCAAGAATTCTTTCGGCATAAGCTATCGCTGCCGCAAAGTCGCGGCGGCTGCGTGCGCGATACAACAAACGCTCAAGTGTCGCAACGTATTCGCGGCGCAGCCGTTCGCGCATCGGGGAGATCCAGTCGTCGTACACGGCGAGCGCGAGATCGCCCTCGTAGAGTTCGACCGCGTCTGCCCAACGCGATTCGTCAGCGATGCAGCGCTCGAACTCATCAACGTCAAGCCATACCCGAACGTCCTCATTCCACGAGATGGTATCTTCCTGGGATGCGATATATGGTAGTGGTGCGGGCGGCAGTGCACTGGTGAGCTGATGCAGATGTCGCCGTAGTTTACCGCGCGCGTCAGCCTCACTGTCGTCCGGCCAGAGCGAGAAGGCAACGAGATCGCGCGTGAGGTGCGCGCCGCGGTGCAGCAGAAAAAAAGCGAGAAGCGCAAGCGCACGTGGGCGGCTATGGAACGCGTATGACCCGCCGTTGTAGAAAAACCGCGGCTGCCCGAGCAAATGTATGCGAAGTCCGGGTCCCACGTTGACTCCTACTGCATCCCCCAGGGTCCGGGCCTGCCGCGGCGCCGGCCTTGCAGGGGATGCCCCGTAGCGTTACTCTAGAACCGCGTAACCTTCGATAAAACAAAGGCAGGCAGCAGCATGAGGTTTTTCGGCGGCGGAAGCGACGATGACGATACGGACGTCGATCAGTATACGATCAATGAGGATCTCCGCGACGGAATCAAAAAGGAATTAGAACGAACCGACTTGAGTCCGGAAGATCGTAAAAGTTACGAAAACGCGCTAGCAAATCTGGACAAAGAAGAACAGTCTCAACAGGAGACGTGATCGCCTAGTGCCGGTCTGCCCATGACCAGGCCGCTACGCGCCAGCCGTTTGCCGTTTTGTTCATCACAAACGTGAAGATGCCGCCCGTGTTCATCATTTTGCCCTTTTGCTGGAAACTAAAGGTCGCCGGATACACAAGGTACGCGCGATTGCCTGTAACGGCGGAGTGCCACACCGGACCCAGCGTCACCGTGCCGGATTTTATCCCTTGTTGTTTCGTCATCGCAGTAAAGTCGCGCGACCAGTCTGTGCACGCCGCCGGACCTTGCCATAGGTGCGGCGCAAAATCGTCGATTGCCACCGCCGGTGAATCGCAGATCGCTGTCCAAGCCTTCATGTCGCCCTTATTAAAAGCGCTTATCGCCTGATTCAGGACCGCTGCCGGCTGGCCGGAACCGGCCGCGAATGCGGGCGTAGGCGCACAAACCAGACCCACGATCATTGCAAAAAGGCCAATGGCAAATGCCGTGATTCTCATACGGTACTCCTTTAAAGCAGCCGCCCACCAAATCAATACGCTGGTGTTCCTTGCCGCAGCCGATTCAACCCTCCGTTGGGCCCTCTCCAAGAAAGGCGCGTGGGCGGGGCTCTTGCAAGAACCCCGGGAGGTCGCGTAGTATAGGCAGTCGGCGCGGTCCCGGGTAGTTCAGTTGGCAGAACGGCAGACTCTGAATCTGCATGTCGGTGGTTCGATCCCATCCCCGGGAGCAAGCACGGCCCTATCGTCTAGAGGCCTAGGACGCCGCCCTCTCACGGCGGTAACACGGGTTCGAATCCCGTTGGGGCTAGACTTTGCGGACGGGTGTTCTCCTTCATAGAATCAGCCGTTTCCGCAAGAACGACGGCCCTCGGCGAAAGCTGGGGGTCGCTGTTTTTCCTAAAAGTTTTCCTAAAAGCGAAACGATCCAGCCGCAAGTATGATGGGAGCTGTAGGGTAGGCATCACGCTGCAAGAATAACCTGGGCTGGTCGCCCACACCCGGTACGCGGGCAACTGCGTACGCGACCGCGAGAGGCCCGCTGAATTAAGCGGGCCTCTCCGTTTCGGTGTGCATGGGGTATGGCACAGGAGCATGCTCGGATCGCCGTATATCTGCGTCAGCAAGGGAGTGGCAATCATGGCAATGAGCACATGCGGGAAATGCGGTTCTTATTCATTCGAACTATCCGAGGTGTCGGCATCCGGTGCCGCTTTTAAGTACTACTTCATCCAATGCTCGTCGTGCGGAGCACCAGCGGCGGCGGTCGAATACAATAACACCAGCCAGGGCATCGAGAATTTAGAAAATCACCTTAAGAGGATCGAAGGCATGCTTGAGACGATAAACTCAAACATAATACGACTGGGTGCCGCAATACGGTAATTAGACCACGGTGCAAAAAAGAGGGGCGAACGCCACCGCTCAAGCCCCTCCGAATGCCTAGCCGGGATCGAACCGGCGACCGCCCCGTTCGAACAGGGTGCGCTATCCAACTGCGCCATAGGCCCGGAGCAATAATACCAGCACCGACACGTGC
>DASRSF010000127.1:0-6877 GCA_035656615.1 Vulcanimicrobiaceae bacterium
CGGGATCATCGTCGATAAGCATAGCAGCGGTGGGGTAGGCGATATCGTTTCGCTTATCGCGGTGCCCCTGGCGGCCGCCTGCGGCGCGCGCGTCGCAAAATTATCGGGGCGCGCACTCGGTCATACCGGCGGAACGATCGACAAACTCGAATCGATTCCGGGATTTCGCGCGGATTTGTCGATCGACGAGTTCGTCGAGCAAGTCCAGCGAGTCGGTTGCGCGATCGCGATGCAAACGGAAGGCTTGGCACCCGCGGATAAACGCATCTACCATCTGCGCGATCGCACCGCGACCGTACCCTCCATCGGTCTTATCACTTCATCGATTCTCTGCAAGAAAATCGCGGGCGGCGCGCATGCTTTTGTCTTCGACATAAAAATGGGTGCGGCGTCGTTCATTCGGGAGCCCGAGCGCGCGCATGAGCTTGCCTCCAGACTCATCCGCATTGCGCATCGCTTCGACCGGCAGGCCGATGCGTTTATCACTGATATGAATCAGCCGCTGGGGAGATCGATCGGGACGGCAATTGAGGTGATGGAAGCGCGTGATTCGCTGCGCGGATCCTGCGATGTGCGCGTGCGCGAACTGGTGCTCGAGATTGCGGCCGCGCTCGTCGGGCAGGCGGGATTCGAAGACTCGCGCGAACGCGTACATGCCGCGTTCGAGAGCGGAGCCGGTTACGAGCAATTCATTGCGCTCGTTACCGCGCAGGGCGGGGACGTCGCAGCACTGGAGCGGATGCGCCCCCGCAGCGCACGTGCACTGCGCGCCGCGTCCGGGGGATTTCTCAAGGGAATGGATGTCGCGGCGCTGGGACACGCTGCGCGCGTGATGAGTGCGCACGATCCGCTCTCGGGCCTGCGTGTGAACGCGCGCATCGGTGATTGGGTCGACCAAGGCGCGCCGCTGCTGTTCGTGCACGGTGCCGGCGATACGCCGCTCGAGCAGTTCACGCTGGCATTCGCGCTGGGTGAGGAGCCCGTTACGCCTCCGCCGGTGATGTACGAACGTTTTTAGCTGCGTTCGATGTCCCCGATGAGATACAGCGGCCGCGCTTTTACCTCGTCGTAAATCCGGCCCAAGTATTCACCCAGAATCCCGATCCCGATCAGCTGCACGCCGCCCAAAAATAAAATGACGACCATCGTGGAGGCCCAGCCGCGCGCGTACTCGGGCGTGCCCCACCGAAACGCTTTGAACAAAATAATGACGATCGCGTAAATGAAAGCCGCCGTACTGACGGTGAACCCCAAATACGAAGCAAAACGCAGCGGCACGTCGGAAAACGAGGTGATTCCGTCGATCGCGAATTTAAGCATCTTACGAAGCGGATACTTTGTTTGTCCGCTGAAGCGCTCGTCGCGATCGTACTCCACGCCGGTTTGATTAAATCCGGTCCAACTCACCATGCCGCGCAGAAAGCGATGGCGCTCGCGCGATTGCCGCAGTGCATCCACCACGCGCCGGCTCATCAGCCGGAAATCTCCCGTATCGACCGGGATGGAGACGTTGGTCATGCGCTTGATGAGGCGGTAAAAGACTGACGCCGTCAGCAGTTTGAAGCGGCTCTCGCCCTTGCGCGTGCGCCGGATCGCGTAAACGACGTCATAGCCGGCACGCCAGCGTTCCAGAAATTGTTCGATCAGCTCGGGCGGATCTTGCAGATCGCCGTCCATCAGAATGACCGCCTGGCCTCGCGCGATGTCCAGTCCTGCTGTTGCGGCCAGCTGATGCCCGAAGTTGCGGGAAAGACTAACCAGAACGATATGCCGGCGCTGCTGCATCTGGGTCCGGATGCGCTGCGCTGTGCCGTCGGCACTGCCGTCATTCACCAAAATGACTTCATACGAGGGTTGGCCGGGTAGGGCGCTAAGAATTGCGTTGAGCCGGTCAAGCAGCGGCGCTACGTTGCCTTCTTCGTTAAATAAGGGAACCACAACGCTGAGCACAGGCTCGCCGTCTGCAGAGACTGCCATTCGCGGCACGTTCGCCGCTGATGCGCGGGCTGGCCTTCGAGGAACCGTTTGAATAGTCGTTGGAATAGCGCCGCGGTAATCGCGGTCACTATGGTAATATGCGTCGTCGCCGGGTTCGTCGCATGGTACCTTGCAAGTAAACCTGCGGGTGCGCCGGTGCTTCGCGCGAGCGCGACGCCCGCGCGGCCTCTCGTGCCGCCGGCCAGCGCTATTCCGGCATCCACCGCCCGGCCGACGCCGACGCCGACGCCGGTCTCGCCGGCATCGGCGAAAACAGCGGCGTCGATCCGGCCGTCCCGCTCGCCCTCACCAACCGGCACGCCGAGTGCACTCAATGCAGGGGCCACGCCCACGCCGATGCCGATTACGCACCCCATTGCCACAATTGGACCGGGCGCGATGCCGCCGGTTCTGCGGCAACCTACGGATGCGCCGCCGCAAATACTGGCGTTCAAGCTGAGCTCACCAGTCGTTCAGGGCGGCGACGTCGTGTCCGGGATCGTTGAAACGTCATCCAACGTCGCAAGCGTCGAAGCGCGTGTGGGCGGGTATGGAGCAACCATGCAAAAAGTGGGCGTGGGACGCTTTGCACTTACCTACCGCGTGCCGCATCTTCCGTTCTTTCTTCACCGGACGTTCATGGTGCAAATCATCGCAAGGAATACGCGTGGACAAGCCGTTTCAACCGCGGTTCCGCTGACCATCAGATGAGACGATGCTAAAAAGTGCCCTGATACTTGCCGGGTTGTCGGTGTACTTGCTACTGAAGCAATGTACCGGATCACCGCCGTCCGTGACACCGAGCGCGTCGCCCAGCAGCGTTGCGCCGTTACCCACACCGCTTGTGCTAGCGGCCAATGCGCCGCCGCAAATACTTGCCGTTCAAATGAGCGATTACGTTTTGCACAGCGGCGAGTTGGTCTCCGGCACGGTGGTCACGTCAACGAACGTTACCGCCGTGGAAATACGCGTCGGACCCCGGAGCGGGCAGTTGCCGCAGACCGCTCCAGGCATGTTTTCGATCTCGTATCGCATGCCCAACGTTCCGTTCTTTCTGCGCGGGCAGTACACGGCTCAAATTGTCGCGCGTACTGCTACCGGCGCCAGCGCCGAACGTGACATCACGGTGCGAGTTGCTGTGCGCGGTCCATCCCTTGCGCCGCGAGCTGGGGCGATTGCCAAGCAGTCACGGTGAGGCCGGCGTTTGTTTGCGAGAACGTTATTTTTGTGTTCGCTCGCATTGGGGGTCCTAATAAGCCGCCGCGTTCCAAGTGTTGTTTTAAGAAATACTCCGTTGGGATTGAGATGCTTCGCCCATCGTCGTGCTGCAGCGTAACGCGCAATCGGGCTCTCTCCTGATGAAGAACATTCCATTGGCCGGGAAGGGGTTCGTACCGATCGATAACAACGGCTGTTGCGGAATCGTTGGGCAACCCCGCCGTCAACCTCGTCAAGGCAGCATCACGCAAAGGCCGGCCCGCAGCCAGCGTGGCTTCGTCGGTTCTCACAAGACACGTGCGGCCGCGGGTATCACGCGCAAAATGGAGACATTGACCGCTCACTAAGCGTTGCTCCGCCACGGTCAATTTGCCGGTGCGTACAAGTTCTTCGAAGAGGTAGCGACCGTCGAAGGCTTCATGATGCTGGCTTTTCGAATTGTACACCACCACATAATCTCTGTGATTTCGCCGCATTTTGCCCATGACGCGTAGCGGAGCGGCTAAGCCGGTCAGCATCGCATCTTTGCCCTTCGGCCAGTCGTAGAAAACCGCCGGCGTACGGTCGAAGGACGGCAGATCGTTCAACGCCATGCGAATGCGCTTGCCGGGAGTGGAGTGCCCGGTGACAAAGCGGTCGACCCGCGGTGTGTAGATGAAAAAGCCTTTTCCTTCCGGATTTTTTTTGAATTGCACATTGAGCCGCGGCGTACCGTGAGTTTGGACCGTCAGGTTGCCCGCTGTAAGGTCCCCGGGCACTACGCCGGTGAATCGGCATTGCGCAAATAGATCCGTTGCCTTGGCTTTATACGCTGTATCGCCGACACGTAGAACGACCTCGCCGTGTTTTTTGCCGATTATCTCGCCCGTCTTTATTTCTGCCGGGTGCTTGTCCGCGTCCCAACGCCCCTTTACCTCGCCCTTGTATTCGTGAAGGCTTTCTAGAAACGGCGCGGCCTGCAGGTGCTCTTCGTAGCGTGCCAGGGCGCTGATCCGCTCGCGCGTTCTGTGCATCACAATGCGTCGTCGCAGCATGCGGGGCAGAAATTTCGGCGGGGAGACGAGCGTCCCAATCTCATCGCAGAACCTTTTGAAGTTGCCCGCAACGTCTTGCAAGTGGTTGGCGGTCCGCAGATCATCCCGCTTCGCCGCGCGCGCCGCTGAAAACGCATGTGTCAACAAGTCGCACTCGCGTTCCTTTGCCGGATCAGCGACTGCTTCAGGCGACAAATGCGAGGCGTAGACGAAGTTCGTCGCTTTGACGGCGGCAGTCAGCACGTCGTTGTTTGGCGGCATGGCCGCCTGGGCTTGCTCGCTCGGAAACCGGACGATGAACGCACCTCTTGGATGCCAGCGGTCTTTACTACACGGAAGGAGCCCGACGACCTCGTGTTCCGTCAGCGGTTGCGCAGATTCCGTAAGGCTGACCAACATATCAGCCGGCAACGCTTCGGGTAGTGCAGCCGGATCGTTATACCCTTTGACAATAACATAGTGCTGCGGCGGCATGCCGAACCATCGCTGGAATCTCGACGGCTGCTTGGTGCACCACGAAATGACCTCGTACCGTTTGCTAAAATGCTCTTCCCGCAGATCGGAATCTCGGTAAAACTTTGTTCCCGCAAGTTGCAGATCGGTTGCGGGAGCAAGCCTTGACAAAAGCGGCATTGCGCGCGCATTCGGCGACAACGCGGAAGTTTTCGCTCGCAGCGGCACGATCGGCGGCGGCGGGACCTGCGGCGGCGCAACCTGCGGTTGCACGACCGGGGGCTGCGGGACCTGCGGCTGCGCGACCGGCGGCGGCGCGACCGGCGGCGGCGCGACTTGCGGCTCTCGCGCAGGTCCTCGCCGCCACTTCCGCTCCCATTGCCGTGTGGTATTGCATCCCGTAGCCAGTTGGCAGATCGCATTAGCCATCTGCGCGTGAAATATATCCGGCGCGGGTACATCTTGCGCGAGCTGCGTGAGCCGAACGAGCATCGCTTGTCCTTGTCCGGCTGAGATTTCGTCGGCTTGCATCTCCAGCGCAAGGTCGGCAAAGTCCGTTATGCGGTCACGTTTTTGAAATAGATAATTAACGAAGCTCGCCATCGGCGCCAGAAACGTTGTTTGCGGCGCATCTTCTTCGCGTACTGCAAAATATTGCTGTATCGTTGCGCGGCCTACCAACTCGGCGGCCGTTTTCCACGCCGGACTATTGTCCAGTAAATAATGGACGAAATACTTGCATGTCTCCCAAACTGCCGCTGTTTCCGTGGAAAAGTACGGCTTAATCTGGTGAAGGAGAAATGCAACGGCGCCGATTTTCGAGCCGACGATCATGTCGACGACTATCAGGCGCGCATCGCGCGGTCCGACAAGCTCTTGCTCAAGACCGCTGAATCGTACCAGCGCCGAGAACTTGTCGTGCATAGGTATCTGGGGTGAAAGTCGTTGAAGGGCGTGTACGGTATGTTGAACTGCGTCAAGATCTCGTTGTGTGACCTCCGCATGTCCGGTAGCCCGTGAAGCGTTCATCGCCCAGTCGCGTAAAATTGTCTGTTCGCTCGCTCCTACGTGCGCACACAAAGCTTCGTACGCCACATCGCTCGGCGGACGCTCTGGAATGCTGGGTCCGCCTGGTGGCGCCTGAGCGCGTTGTCTGTCGGAAACACTCTGGTCTAACGCATGCAACTGCGCGTCCGTAAGTGCATGCCGGCGCTCCTGCGTGTGCACCGTCGGTTCGACCAACTCTTTGTCCAGTGCATCGAGCCCGTCCCACCCATTCGACGAGGCGACCGCCGTGCCGTTGGCAATTGATTTCGGTTTCGCCTTAGTCGGCTCCAAAGGGGCTTGTAATTCTTGTGCTACCGGTAAATTGGGCGCATTATTCGGCGCCGGATCATGCGCAGGATCGGAATCCGGGATAGTGTCGTCAATCAGGCGGTCATGCGGTGTGTTTGGTGGAGACGAAACCCGCGTGTTCACCTTGGTACCGAAGACCGCGTCTATCTCATTGAACGCCGGGGTTCGCCGGTGTTGCCTCGGTCTTTTGGGGCGCGCAGCGTCCGTAACGTCGCGCCTGGATTGTGCAACTTCTTCCTTCGGCGTAGTCGATGCCCCTGGCGCCGGCGTGTTAGCTTGCGGGGACTGCTGCTGTGTCTCTGTCTGGCCTTTGGCCCGTTCCGGCGTGGCAGCAAGAGCATCGCTGGGTGGCAATGGATCTTGTTCGCTTGTTTGCGGTAATTGCGGCGCATCGGGCCTGTTCACTTTGGCTTCCTTTTTCTGCGGTAATTCCGGCGCACCAGGGTGCTCAGAAACATCTAGCTTTTGTGGAACGTTTTGCGGAGCGTTTGTCTGCGGCCATTCCAGCGCATTTGTGGAAGTTGAGTTTGAAATATCTTGCGGCTCAGGGAAGTTCATTGGCGAAGCGTCCGCCTCGAGCGAAAGTGATCCATCGCGCTCCTTGCCAGGAAATGGTTGCTGAACGATTATGCCGAGAAACGTGATGATTTGCTCGACATTCGGCAGACCGTGTATTAGGGATTCGTTGACGATGTTTTGGATTTGGTCCGCGAGCGCCCGGTTCTGTTTCGGAGTGCGCGAAGGCCCAAACTCAAGGGCGAGATATAGAAAATCATAATATGCATCACGCAATTGGGGTTTACGCGCGTCATTAAGTAACTCGTGCGCTGCTTTAGCAC
>DASRSF010000128.1:0-4902 GCA_035656615.1 Vulcanimicrobiaceae bacterium
ACATTACCGAACGCTCTTTACCGATCTCCTCGGCTCCGATGAAAGGACCCGCTCATGAACGACCGCGACACGGCTCAAAACCAGACCGACACCCGCCGAACGGTTCAGGACACGACCGGCAACGATACGATGCAAGGGCGCGACGTTCGCGACATGCCAGACACGGGCGACATGCGAGACACGCGTGACATGCGTTCGGGCACGGATACGCGCAACATGCAGACGCGATCGGACCCCGGCACAATGACGGACGATGAAACGGGTTTCCTTCCGGATGACCGCATGTCGTCACTGCGAGAACGCTGGAACGACGTGCAAGCGGGTTTCGTCGATGACCCGCGTACTGCGGTTCAGAACGCGCAGACGCTGGTCACGGAAATCGTTACGGAACTGACGGAAACGTTTACACGCGAACGCACGAATCTGGAGAGTCAATGGAGCGGCGGCGGCGATGCGGACACGGAAGCGTTACGCATTGCGCTGCAGCGCTACCGCTCATTCTTCAACCGCTTACTGAGTACCTAACTCCACACCCAGACAATCCGGGGTACGGCGGCCGATGCGCCGGCGTGCCCCGTTTTCACGCTGTTCTAATCACCGCCAACCGCCGGCGCCAACAGCGCAAATCCGCCTTGTGCGGCGATCCGTTCGCCGGGCCGCAAGCCGGAGCCGATAAGCGCCTGCGCACCATTTTGATGCGCGACGGTGACGCTGCGTTGAATGAACTTGGCTACGCCGTTCTTGTCCCGAGACTGCACAAAGACCAGCGTTTGTCCGCTCTGCGGATCTTGAACGATCGCCGTTTGCGGTACAAGAACCCCGCGCTCGCGGCCAACGTCGATCGTCGCTTGCACCGCGCTACCGCCCGGGGCTCCCACCGGTACTCCGCGCACGACGACCGTCGCGGCCTGCGTAGTTGGATCCAGTGCCGCCGAAACACCGGCAACAACACCGCGTGTGCGAATATTTGTGCCTGGAACTGAGAGCGTCACGCCGTCGCCGGAGCGCACGCGGGCTGCATCGGCGGCCGCAACTTGCAACGTAATGTCGTGCGAGGCGCCCGGTCCAATGCCGATAACAGGCGTCGTCGTATCCACCGCTTCACCGGGGCGTTTGTAAATGCCGGTAATGACGCCGTCGCTCGGCGCGCGCAGCGTCCCATTGGACAAATCGCGCTGCGCGATCTGTGCGCGAACGCGCGCGCTTTCCGCTTGCGCACCCGCGCCGCTCACGGCGGCATGCGCGGTTGCGATATCGGCGCGGTCTTGGGCGAGTTGCGCCTGCGCGGCTTGTACGTCTTTCAATGCCGCAACACCGGCGGCGTAGAGCGATTGCTCGCGCTGCAATGCCGTCTGATCGACCGCGATCTTCGTGCTTGTACGGTCGACCGCGGACTGTGCGGCATTTGCCTGCGCAGCGCGCGCGTCCGCTTGCGCTTGACTTGCTGCGAGCGACAAACCGGTCGTATCGAGCTGCGCCAAGGGCTGACCGGCTGCCACTCGTTCACCGATGTGCACGAGGACCGTTTGCAGAATGCCTGGTTGCGCGAACGCCAGCTTGGATTCCGCGCCGGCGGCCGCACCGGCACGCCCGACGGCGGTTACCTGTTCAACGTACGAACCATAGACGGCAGTCGCGAGCGCAACCTGCGGTGCGGTGTTCTTGGGGGCATCGCCGCCATGATTACCGCAACCGGCAGTCACTCCAAGCGCTACGGCAAATGCAACGGCGCGAGGGGTCCTCACGAACCCATGTCCTCCTGTAACGTTGCCGCCGCTTGCCCTTGGGCATAGATCGCGTTCAGTTCGCTCAGCGCAGCTTGCGTGTAGGTGCTACGCGCGGTTTCCACGTCCAAACTAGAGCTCGCGCCGCTGCGGTAGCCGATCTCCGTGGCTTGCAGTTCCTGTTGGGCTGCCACACGCGCGCGCGTTGCCGACGCTACCGCGCGAATCGTTTCCGCGTACGTGCGCGCCGCCGCGCCGACATCCACGGTTATCCGGCGTTGTATCGCAGCAGCCCGATACTGTGCTTGCGCTAACCGCGCTCGCTCGGCGGCGGTGCGATCGGAAGCCGTGTGCGATATCGGAAGCGCGACATTCACCGATGCGGAAGGCCCGTGAACGGGGATGCCTGTATCGACCCCTGTGGTATACCCGGCGTTCACCGTTATCGCGGGAAGCACGGCACGCTGAGCCACACTGACCGCCGCTTCTTCTGCCCGCACGGCCTGGCGCGCGGACATCAAATCGCTGCGTACGGCAAGCGCACGTACTATTGCGCGCTGCGGATCGGCGGGCGGCGCGGGAACGCCCGTTGCGGCGGTCAAACGCGAAAATACCGCCAGAGGCCGGGACGTTTCGACGGCGAGCGCGTCTTGCGCATTCGCCAAGTCGACTTGCGCGGCTTCTACATTCGATTGCGCTTGCGCCAAAGCAACTTGCGCGCGAACGACATCCAGCCGCGGCGCATCGCCGGCGCGATAACGCAACTGCGCGGAACGCAGATCGCGCTGCGCGCTTTGAGCGCCAGCTCGTTGTAAGCCCACCGTAGCGACCGCTTTCAACGCAGTATAGTACTGCCCGATAACCTTTATGCGCTCGGCACGCTGTGCGTCGAGCAAATCGAACTGCGAACCGGCAAGCGTAAAGTACGCTTGCCGCACCGTGGCGCCGTACGCCAAATAGTCCCCAAGCGTGATCTGTCCGCCGACCGTGGTCAAGCGCTGCAGCACGGTGTTGTTGGTATTCCCGGCTTGCGGAGCCATCGCATAATTCGCCACTAAAGCGGGCGCGCGAATGCCGCGGGCCGCTGCAAGCAGCGCGGCATTTTCGTTCACGCGCTCTTGCGCCTGCGCGACGTCTGGCGAATGCGTGACCGCGTTCTGCAGCGCCGACTGCAGCGGCAAACCCGTAAATTCGCGTGGTACGGCGGTCACCGCAGCAAAGACTATCGCGGCGATCACGCGACTTCCCGCCTTCCCGCAATGCCCGCGTACAGTACCGGAATAAGTACCAGCGTGAATGCGGTAGCCGTAGAAAGACCGCCGATGACGGCGATCGCGAGCGGCTGCTCCATTGCCGAACCGGCTCCGATGCCGAATGCCAGCGGAAGCAGTCCGCCGATCGCGGCGCACGTCGTCATCACGATCGGACGCAAGCGCGTTCGTCCCGCCGCAACCAGCGCCTCTTGCACGCCCGCGCCTTCGCGCCGCCGGCGGTTCGCGACGTCGATCAAGAGAATGCCGTTCTTTACGATCAGGCCCACCAGCAGCAACAATCCCATGAACGACGAGACGTTGAACGCCGTTCCGGTCAGAAACAGGCCAAGAGCAACGCCGATCAGCGCCAGAGGAATCGCGGTCAGGATAACCAGCGGCAGCCGGAAGGATTGGAACGTCGCCAACATGACGAAATACACCAGGATCACAGCGATGATGATGACCATCAAGAATTCGCGAAACGATTGTTGCTGCGCCTGATACGCACCGCCAATCGTCGCGGTATATCCCGGCGGCAGCGCAAGCTTCTTTAGTACGTTTTGCACGCCGCTGATAACGCTCGACAAACTGGTTCCGCCATAGTTTGCGCTCACGATCATCACGCGCTGTCCGTTGATTTCCGTGATATCGGTCGAAAGGCGGTTGGGATTGACTTGCGCAAGCGAACCCAGTGACACGACGCCGCCGGCGGTCGGTAGAAGCGTTTGCGATATGTCGCCCGTTCCGACGGACGCCATGCTCACGCGAACGGGAATCAAGTTGAGGTTGCCTGCAACGTTGGTTGCCACGTCGCCTTGCGATGCCGCCTGGAGTGCCGATCCTAAATCTCCCGCGCTGATGTTGAGCGCCGCCAACCGCGAAGCGTTCGGCGTTACGCGCAATGTCGGATCGTCATAGTTCACGCCGGAGAACGCGTCTGCCAGCCCGGAAACCGGCGAGATGCGATCGCTAATCGTATTCGCCAGCGAAATCAGCGTCTGCTGGCTGGGGCCGCTGAGCGTAATTTGAATCGGCGACGGCGCACCCGACATATCGTTGATCATGTCTTCTAGGATCTGATGAAAATCAAGCTGTGCCGCAGGAACGGCCGCTGCGAAACGATCGCGCAACCGGCTGCTCACCTCGTCGTACGACGGCCGCTGACCTTGCGGCTTGAGCCGGATACGCATGGTGCCCTGGCGCACCTGCGTCGGCGAAAAACCGTTCGTGTCTATTCCGGTAAAGCGCCCTATCGAGACGACAGCAGGATCTTGCAAAGCAATTCGCTCCATGGTTGTCGCGGCAGCGTCGCTGGCCTGAATCGTCGTGCCGACCGGCATCGTATACCGCACCTCAAACTGGCCTTCATCCAAGTGCGGTAAAAAATCACTGGGTAAACGCGAAAGCAGCAATACGGTAACAATCAGCACGACCACGGACGAACCGTAAACGGCCGCGCGGTGCGCGAGGGCCCATCGAAGCAGCGGCTCATACTTGCTGAGCAAACGCGCCACAAGGCCCGTATCTTCTTTGTGTTCCTCATCCTCGCGCATTAGCCACGTCGCGATGAGGGGGGTGACAAACAACGCCAAAAAAAGCGAAACGATAAGTGCAGAACCCAAGGTCAACGCCAGTGCGCGAAAAAAGAAGCCGCTCACGCCGGTCAGCAATAAAAGCGGAACGAAGACGACGACCGTGGTGAACGTTGAGGCGGCCATCGGCGCTCCCAGTTCCTGCATCGAGAGAAGCACGACGTCTGCCTTCTTCATCCCCGGGTGAAGGTGCAGGTTGCGGGCGATGTTTTCGACGACCACGATGGCGTCGTCGATGATCAGCCCCACCGCAACAGCAAGGCCGCCGACGCTCATGAGGTTCAACGTTTGGCCCAAACGTCCCATAACGAAAATGCTCACGGACATCGCGAT
>DASRSF010000129.1:0-8706 GCA_035656615.1 Vulcanimicrobiaceae bacterium
ACCGTTGGCGACTCATCATTCTTTGAGTAGCCAATATCGCCCAGGAGTTGACCAGGCCGACTACTGTCAAACGCCACGTCGGTCGTGTGTGGAATGATTAGCGGCAAGGGGCCACGCTGCGACATCTCTTTATAGCCCGCGACGCATCCGTAAACCACGACGAAACAAGTGGCTAATATTCTAATGAGGTTCGGCATGGTCACAGCCCAGAGGGCTGCGCACCCGCAAATCGTCACGACCGCAAGCACCACTATTTGAATATAGCCAGGCAGGGACGCTGGGTTGCTAACCACGACGAAGATGAAGGTCAGTATGCCGACGAACTCGGCTGTGGCGATCCGTCGGTCCTCGCCCGTATTGTTCACCTGGCCGATTTTCGCCAGTATTTAGGGGCGCGCCCGTGTCGTGGCTATACGCCCTGAGGGCTACTGAGGGGACCCGGGAATCTGACCCGGTTCTCGTTTGGGCAAGAAACAACACAAATTTCTATTCGGTGCGTCAGGTATATTATCTTGACAAATGTCAAGACGAAGCTAGTCCGTGGGAAACGAAAAGGCGGCCCCGTGGAATGGGTCGCCCTTTCTTTTATGAACCCGCTTTGAGGGAGCTGGGGTCATGCGCTCCAACTTTGTTCCGAGTAGGGCAGCGTGGGGAAGCTCCCGTTCTTCCTGATGCAATCATGGGTATTTTTCGTTTCCGTTGCGTTCCGGCAGCGTTTTCGAACCTTTAGACCGCTAGACCGCGTGGATTTGCGGTTGATGGCCGCCGCACCACCTAATGCTGCATTCCTCGCTGTGGTTCAAGCGCACCGCGATGCAGCCGCACAGATAGGAATAAATGCTTCGATCCTCATCGGATTCTACGCGTTCTAGTTCGTCATCAGGAAGCAGGCCAAATACCGTAGCGCAGGGTAGTTCGCTAGCCGTCACCTTCTTTTTCATGGCAACCTTCTCGCGGAATGCGGATCGGCTGCCAGTGCAAAGGGCGGTCAAAGCGCAGGCGTTCGGCCTCAAGTATATCACTATTGCCGAATGAATATCGGCGTTCCGAAAAGGGTAGGCCTGGTTACATGAAGCAGACCGAATTAGGCACCAGCGGGCTGCGCGTATCCGCGCTTGGCTTGGGGTGCATGGGTATGTCCGACTTTTATGTGGGATTCGACGACGCCGAATCGATCGCCACCATTCACCGGGCAATCGAGCTCGGCATAACGTTTTTGGATACCGCCGATATGTACGGCGTAGGTAAGAATGAGGAATTGGTCGGGCGCGCCATTCGCGGCTTGCGCGACCGCGTCGTCATCGCTACCAAATTCGGTAATGTGCGTTCGCCTGAAGGGCAGTATCTCGGCGTCAACGGCAAACCGGACTACGTACGCAGTGCGTGCGAGGCGAGCTTACGCCGCTTAGGCGTAGAAACAATCGATTTGTATTATCAGCACCGCGTGGATCCTGATACGCCGATCGAAGAAACAGTCGGCGCTATGGCCGAACTCGTGCAAGCCGGCAAGGTGCGATACCTCGGCTTATCCGAGGCCGCACCCGAAACGATCCGGCGCGCCGCGGCCACGCATCGCATCGCGGCGCTGCAAACGGAATACTCCCTTTGGACGCGAGATCCCGAGACCAACGGCGTCCTGGACACCGTGCGAGAATTAGGAATCGGCTTCGTCGCGTACAGTCCGCTCGGGCGCGGCTTTTTGAGTGGGCGCTTCAGGCGGGTAGAAGATTTGCCGCCGGACGATACGCGTCGCGCACATCCGCGTTTTCAAGGCGAGAACTTCGAGCGCAATCTTCGCTTGGTACACGTGGTCGAAGAAATTGCCCGCGAAAAACATGCCAAGCCCAGTCAGATTGCACTGGCGTGGCTGCTCACCAAGCCCGGCGTCGTGCCCATTCCGGGAACAAAACATCGCAAGTATTTAGAAGAAAACGCCGCGGCGGTGGACATCGCGCTTTCCGGCGACGACCGTAAACGCATTGAGGAAGCGTTTCCTGTTGGAGCGGCCGCAGGCGAGCGCTATCCGGCACAGGCGCTGTCAGCCGTGCATCGTTAGGTGTTCTTCCGCTTGGGTATTAGCTTTGCGTTATGGCAGATATCGAACATAGTCTACAAACCTACGTCAGCGACATGCTCGCGGTCGAAGAACACATTCGCGTACCGTTCGAGACGCAATTGCGTGACGGCGATCTCCCCAAATACCCGAGCGCCGACGCGCTCATCCGGCGGCTGAGCGATCTTTCCAACACGCATATCGAGTCACTCAAATCCGCGCTCCAGGCGCTGGGCGGCCACGAAGCGCACGCCGTGAAGAGCGCCGTCGTCAACGTTGAGGGATGGTTCGCGAGCGCAATCGATAAAGTTCGCAAAACGAAGATCGCCAAAGCGTTGCGCGATGACTACACGGCACTCTCGCTATGCACCGTTTCGTACAGCATGCTGCTTTCCACGGCAAACGCGTATGGTGAACCGGCCGTCATGCAACTCGCCGAGCAGCATCTACGCGACTATGCGCAGATTCTGATGGAAATTGCACTGGCGATGCCGGGGGTTGTCGTGCAAGACCTTAGCGAGACCGGCGTACCCGCGAACCCGGCCACGACCGCTGATTCGCGCAGGCGAATACAAGAGGCGTGGCGTCCCAGTCCGGAACTGGAAGCACGCATGAGCTCCGGGTCGATCGGTTCTACGCAAACAACGACGGCTCAAACGTAACGATCGGCTTAAGAATCCGGGAGGCGCGCAGTGCGGCGTACGCCTGCGCCGCCTCCTGAAGCGGATAGGTAACCGCGCCAAGCAGCTGCGCGGTCACCACACCGCGAGCGATAAGGTCCAGCGCCTCACGCGTGTCATTCGGACCGCATGAGTAGCTGGTGATCAAACGGACGTCGCGAAAGTACAAATCGTTCGGGTCAAGCGTCAACGGTATGCCGGGTTCGAGCGGCGTGAACATGACCACCGTGCCGCCGCCGGCAACGGCGGCAATAGCGTCGCGTACCGCTTCGGGCGACCCCGGCCCGCAGATAACCACATCGGCTCCGGCAAACTTGTCGTGCGCGTCCACGATTTCGATACCGCGCGCACCGGCAAACTCGCGACGCTCTTCGAGCAAGTCGAATCCCACCGTCCTTGCGCCCATCGAATGCGCGAGGAACGCATGCATGAGCCCCATGACGCCCAGGCCGATGATATACATCGTGTCGCCGCTGCGCAATCCGCTTCGCCGGATCGATTTCACGACGCACGCAAGCGGCTCCACTAGCGAACCATCGACGAATGGGACGCCTTCCGGCAGCCGCAACGTATCGAGCACGTTGGCGGCAGGCACGCGGAAGTACTCTGCGAGTCCTCCGGGATCGATGGCGCTCTTGCGCCAAGCGGCACACTGCACGTAATCGCCGCGCGCGCACGCCCGGCAATGGAAGCATGGTGCGTGGTGATGGACGAATACACGATCTCCAACCGAGAAGCCGCTTACACCGTGGCCGATCTCGGCAATCACGCCCGCGGGCTCGTGACCCAGCACCAGCGGCGCTTTGCGCCGCACGTACCATGCCAGAACGTCCCCGGTGCATATTCCGCTCGCGCGCGTTTCAATCAGCAGCTCACCCGCGCCGGCCTTGGGCACCTCGCGGTCCTCGATGCGAATATCGTCGACGTCGTATAACACGGCAGTTTGCATTTTCTTTTTGCTCATGGTTCTATTGCGAACTTTATCCCTTCGCCGGCGTCTAGGCGCTCGAATACGGAGGCGATCTCGTTTAGGGCAACCGTCTCGGTAATCAATGGATGCGGATCGATAGCGCCCGACGCCAGCAGATCGCGGGCCGACCGCACCGCCGCCGGAGTAAAGTGGAACGGACTGATTAAGCGCACCTCGTCGTAGTGCAAACGCGCCGCCGAAAACGTCACCGTCGTTTCGGACGGCAACCCGCCGAAAAAGCATACGCGGCCACCGCGACGCACAAGACCAGGCGCAGCTTCCCATACCTGCTGCGTTCCCGTGCACTCAATGACCGCATCGGCACCCCGCCCGCCGGTCAATTCTTTCAACGCACCCTCGGCGGGGGTGGTTCTAGCATTCAGCACGTGCGAGATATCAAGGGTTCGCGCACGTTCCAACCGTTCGTCGTGCCGGCCGATGAGCACCGGCACGGCGCCGCGCGCACGCAGCAGCAGCGCATGCAGGAAACCGAAGCCGCCGTCACCCAGTACGGCTACCGTTTCACCGGCGCGCACGTCAACAACGTCAAGCGAGTGCACGACGCACGCAAGCGGCTCGAGAAACGCCGCCGCCACATATGACACGTGCGGCGGCTTGGTATAGCAGTTCCGCTGTACGATATGTGCCGGAACATCGATGTATTGCGCGTACGCACCCAAGATTTTCGTCGACATAACGTGCTCGCACAGTTCTTCTTCTTCGTGCGTACACCAAAAACAGGCGCCGCACGGAGCGGAATGAACGCACATCACCGCATCGCCTACGGCGAAGCCGCGGACGCCGGTTCCGGCTGCGGCCACGTCACCGGAGAACTCATGGCCGAACGGCGTGGGCATCGGCATTTGCGGGTGCCCACGCCGATAAGCCTTGAGATCGGTACCATCGGTTAGCGCGGCACGCACCCGCACGACAATTCCACCTTCGGCTGGCTGGGGCTGCGCCACGTTGCGCATTTCGATGCGCCGCGGCTCGACCAGAATTGCGGACTGCATCATCGTAAACACGCGGCCAGCGCCGCCCGCATCTGCGGCGGAAGCGGCCGGCTCGTATGCGATCGCCGGTCGATGCATGCAACCACGAGTGTGAAGGCGGCGCCTACCGCGGCCGTACGCTCGTTATATACGATGGTTTGCCAGCGTATCGAGCTTGCTCCAACGTGACGTAAATGCGTGCGAAGCACGAGCCAGTCGTTCATAAGCGCAGGTTGATGGTAGGCGCTTTCGACGTGCACGCGCGGCAGCCAAATATCGTACTGATCGAACACGGTGTTGTACGGAAAGCCCAATTCCCCGAAGAAATCCATTTCGGCGCGTTCGACGGCGCGTTGATACGCGGCGAAATACATGATCCCGGCGATGTCGATGTCCGCCCATTGCACAAGCACGCGGGTTTCGAAGATACGAGCTCCCGGCGGCGTCGTGTCTTTAAACTGCGGCATTCACCGCGTACCGCGCCAGCGGATCAACCTCGATGTTGACGCGTTCGCCCTCCGAACGGCTGCCCAGCGTCGTGCGTTTGAGCGTTTCAGGAATAACGGCAACTTCAAACCATCCCGGTCCGGCCGCCGCTACCGTAACGCTCACGCCGTCGATGCTGATGAAGGCCTTTTCGCACACGTATCGCGACAACGCGGCGGGCAGCGCGATCCGAACGCGCTCGCCTTGTCCTTCACTCGTGCGTGAAAGTAGTTCGCCCGTCGCATCGACGTGTCCGTAGACGAAATGGCCGCCGATCCGGTCGCCCAGACGCAACGCGTACTCAACGTTGACCGAGTCCCCTTCTTCGAGCGCGCCCAGATTTGAGCGCTGCAAAGTCTCGGGGACAACGTCGAATTCCACGACGTTATGGTCGACGGAGGCTGCCGTAAGACAGACGCCGTTAATCGCGATCGAATCCTTCGTCTCAACCTCCTCGTCGGATGCGCCTTCACACCGAATGCGCAGCCGAAGTCCCCCTTGCCTTGCAGGCGATCTCGCTTGGACGGTGCCGCGATAGGCAATGATTCCGCTAAACATTCGGTTCGATAGTCCCTGACAAGAGTAGATCCGGTTCCAGAACTTCGACGCGGTCGAAACTGAGGCCCGGCGCGGCCGTAAGCGTACCGGCCGTAATCACTGGGACGGCGAAGGGAGAGCGCAGCAGCCGCGGCGCCACAAGCCAGTACACGCGATCCACCAGGCGCGCTTCGAGCAGATGGCCGGCCATTGTCGGGCCGCCTTCGCAAAGAAGCGTGCTGATTCCGCGCCGCTTCAGTTCCTCAAGCGCGGCCTGCAGATCGAGGAGTTCGGACTGCGAGTCACCGATGAACACCACGTCCGCGACGTCATGCAAATCCGCGAAACGTGCCGCCGCGCCGGCCGGTGCCAAGACAATCGTCTTAGCATATCCGGGCAAGGGCTTGAAGATGGAACGCGAGGGCGGCACGCTGTCCGCCTCGCAGGCAACGATGCGAACGTACTCGCGTAAGCGGTGATGCGGCGGGCGAACCGTCAGAAGCGGGTCATCCGTGCGCACCGTGCCCGCGCCGACGATCACGCCGTCATGCATGATTCGCATCTCTCGCACGAACGCCGCCGCGAGGTTGCCCGTGAGCCATTCGCGCCTGCGGGGCATCGATGCGACGAATCCGTCGAGCGACATGGCCATCTTGAGCGCGACATACGGTCTTGCCAACCGGATCGCGATTGAAAATGGTTCGATAAGCGCTTTTGCGCGCGGCCAGCCGGCGATTTCGACCTCGACTGCGTGGGCGCGCAGGTATTCGGTGCCGCCGGATGTGGTGTTCGGATTGGGATCCGGCGTGCCCGCCACGACGCGTACGATTCCGGCTGCAACGACGGCATGCGAACACGGGGGCGTTCGTCCGTAATGATTACAGGGTTCCAGCGAGACGTACAGGGTTGCACCCCTAGCGCGTTCGCCGGCCTGCCGCAGTGCGATGGTTTCGGCATGCGCCTCACCCGCGCGATGATGAAAGCCCTCGCCCACGATCTCGCCGTCACGAACGATCACCGCTCCAACGGGCGGATTGGGTGACGTGTTGCCAAGGCCGCGCGCCGCTAATTCGCAAGCGCGATCCAGATAGAGGGCATCCAACGCATCCACAGCTGCCTATTAGGCCCTAGCGATGACGATGGCCTGTTGCACGATCGCGCCGTTTGCGCGCAGCGTTGCGGCGCAATCCTCCAGCGTGCTTCCCGTCGTAGTCACGTCGTCCAGCAAAACCAGCGTTACGCCGGCGACACTGGGTCCCCGCCAGCAAAAGCGCCCCATCGCACGCAGGCGCGCATCGCGACTACGGCCGCGCTGGCGGTCGCCTTTGACCTGAACCAAACCTGCTCGTTCACGCGCAGCGCCCGCTGCCGCGATTGCGCCGGACATCAACGCACATGGGTCAAAGCCGCGCTCGCGACGGCGCGCCGCAGTGGTCGGCACGGCCGTCAGCACTGCGCCGGACGGGACAATCGCACGCAGCCGCTCCGCGCATGACAAAGCCACGTCTCGCCGCCCGCTTTTCATTGCAACGATCGCCCGCCGTAAACGGCCCTCGTACGTTCCCAGCGCTGTAAGCGCCAGCGAATCAAGACGGTCGTTACACCGCGATTGCGGCGGCAGGCAGGTAGCGCACAGTCCCGTACCGCCGGCGCCGCAGCCGCCGCATTGCGGCGGAAAAAACACATCGAGAAAGCCATGCAGGTCCACGGCATTCATTCACGCGCAACTAGCGGAATGCAAGGGCCGAAACGTTTAGCGGACGGCCGGCTCGTTCGCGATGATCGCGTTCTCCACAATGCTGCCCGGTTGCACCGAATACTCCATGCCCACGATAGTGTCGCGCACCACCGCGCCCGCACCGATCTGCGCGCCCTGCCAAATAATCGATCGTTCGACGCGAGCGCCGCCGGCCACCGTAACGTTATCTCCGATGACGGATGGCCCGACAATCGTCGCGCCGCCGGCTACGTCCGCGCTACCGCTAATCCAAACGTCGCTTTGGAGCGGCTGGTCTCCCGGAATGTGAAAGTGCCCGGTCAAAATATCGTTGGTCGCGCGCCGGTATTCGCCCGGCGTTCCGATATCGCACCAATACGCCGTGCGCGCGTCGTAGCCGTAAAAGGCTTCGCCCGCCTGTTGAAGCGACGGAAACACATTCTTGCCGAAATCATAAAACACGCCCTCCGGAATATGATCGAAGATCTCCGGAGCAAAGGCGTAGATTCCGGTGTTCACCAGTTTGCTGCGTTCGGTTCCTTTGGGCGGCTTTTCTTGAAAGCCGGTGATCTTGCCGTTCGCGTCGGTTACAACCACGCCGTACTGGTCCACTTCTTCGCGCTGCACGAGACCAATCGTTGCAACGGCGTGTTTGTCGCGGTGAAATTCCAACAAACGATCGAGCGGCAAGTCCGTCAAATCATCGCAACCCACCACGACAAACGGCGCACCGCCTAAATACGCTTTCATTTGCTGCACCGCACCCGCGCTTCCGAGCAGCTCCCGTTCGTGCAAATATTCCAAATGCACGCCGTACTTCGATCCGTCGCCAAGCGCGTCAACGATCATTTCAGAAAGGTAATGAACGTTGATCGCAATCTCGTCGAATCCATACGATTTCAGATAACGAATCAGGTGCGCTGCGTTTGGTTCGCCAATCACGGGCACGAGCGGCTTAGGGACTTGTTTGGTGAGCGGATATAGCCGGGTGCTTAAGCCGCCCGCCAAGATCATGGCTCTCATCGGTTTGGTCTTACCCCGGCCAAGCGGTTTCGAACGTTTTCAGCCGCGATCAGCAACACGAACCGGGGCAGCGCAAGTTGCCGGCGCCAGCGGCGCGGCTCTTTCACCAGCCGGTACAGCCATTCCAAGCCCATGTTGCGCCAGGCCTGCGGCGCACGTTCCACTTTCCCGCTAATCACGTCGAAGGAACCGCCCACGCCGATGGCTGCGCCCGCGCCCGTTTCATGCAAATGCTCGGCCAGCCAAAA
>DASRSF010000130.1:0-3379 GCA_035656615.1 Vulcanimicrobiaceae bacterium
TCAGCTTGACGGTATCGATCATCTCGACCAAATGTCGGCCACTGCGCAAGAAGGCACTGCGAGCGTCGTCGTGCAGTTCAAGCTCGGAACGGATCTCGACTTAGCGGCCGTCGACGTGCAGCGCCGCGTCGATACGGCGCGCGTGTATATGCCGGCGGATCTGGATCCGCCCTTCGTGGCGAAGAACGGCGCATCCGAGCCGCTCTTGGATATTGCGATCAGCTCAAACTCGCTTTCGCCCACGCAGTTGACCGACCTGGTTACGAATACCGTGGAACCGGTGCTCAAGCAGATTCCGAACGTGCAAACCGTCGATGTCTACGGCGGACAGACGCGTGAATTCCACGTGGAGCCGAATGCGGCTGCGCTGACCGGCGTGGGAGGGAGTCTTCCTGACGTATTTAACGCCATAGCCGGTAATAATTCGCTCCTGCCGGGTGGACTGCTCACGGCGCCTACGCAGGAAACCAGCGTTTCCGTGCACGCGGAAGTGAACAATGCGGCGGATTTAGCGGCCATTCCGCTTCCGGTGCCTGGGCAGGCCAACAAAATGTTGAAGGTTGGTGACGTGGCGGCGACGTCCGACAGCTACGTCGAACAGCGAACCTTTTCACATTACAACGGCCGGCCCCGCCTCTATGTCGAGCTTTCACGCGACATCAACGCGGACGAGATCAAATCGACCAAGATCGTGCGTGAACGCCTGAAACAAATTGAAGCGCAGTTTCCCGCGCTCAAGTTCAACGAAATCGATGCTCCCGCCGATTACACCGCCGCTTCGCTGCGCGGTGTGTGGCAATCGCTGATGGAGGGCATTTTCCTTACGGCCATCGTCATGCTGCTGTTTTTGCATGCTTGGCGCAACGCCGTGGTGGTATTGGTTGCGATCCCCACTTCCATTCTCTCGACCTTCGTCGTCATGAATGTCTTGGGCTTCCATCTTGACATGATGTCGATGATGGGACTCTCGCTCATCATCGGTATTCTGGTTGACGACTCGATCGTTGTCCTGGAAAATATCACCCGGCACCGGGATATGGGACAGGATCCGATCGACGCGGCCATCAATGGGCGCACCGAAATCGGTAGTGCGGCCGTCGCGATTACCATGGTCGACGTCGTGGTCTTCCTGCCGATCGCATTTTTATCGGGAATCGTCGGCGCGTACTTGCGTGAGTATGCGCTCGTGGTCGTCGTGGCGACCTTGTTCTCGCTGTTCGTCTCATTTACGCTTACGCCGCTCTTGGCCGCAAAGTGGAGCGTCGTACGGCGCTCGCAGGCGCGTCCGAAATGGATGGACATCTTTCGTAACCCGCTTATCGACATCGGCCTCTTTGCGGTAGGCGTGGGTCTGGCGTGGGTGCCCAACAACTTCGTTAAACTGGCCGGAATCTTTTTGATTGCACTCGTCATCCTAAACGTTTTCGTCCAGCGATACGATAACATCGTCGATTGGTATCGCACAAAAGCGCTTCCCTTTGCGCTGGCGCACGGCTTCCTGGTGGTGTTTGTGTGCGCGTTATTGCTGGTGAATGCGATGCTGCTTATCGCGGGCGGCACGACGGCGACGGGGTTCGACGCGGTCGTCATCGCCGTACTGGCCGCGGGTCTATTGATAGGCTTTGCTTTGCGAAAGATGGCCGGCAAAACGGATCTCTCGCCCAAATACTCTTCCAACGGTCACGGCGGGATGGTGCGCGGCGAACACGCGTTGATGGATTTGGTCCGCAACATCGGCCGCTTCATCGTTCGCAGCCTTCGCGCGTTCGGGACGAACCGCCCGGTCACGATCGCCACCTTCGCCTTGCCGCTGCTGCTAGCGGGATTGATGCCGCTGCTCGGTCAGATTACCTTCGACTTCGTACCGGCGATCCAAACGGGCGAGGTCAACATGACGTTGACCTATCCGCCGGGTACGCCGATTCTTACTACGGCAAAATACGTAGACCAATTGGAAACCGCGATCATGAAGATCGACGGCATCAAGTCGGTTAGTTCAACCGTGGGACGCAAGCCGTTCGGATGGGGCTCCGCCATCGGCGGCAACTATGCCCGCTTGAATGCTACGACACTGGACGATCGCCGCGGCGATACCAATAAAATCATCGATCAGATTCGTAAGCTCACGTATCTGGCTCCGGGGGGCAAATTTGAAGTCGCAGGCGATACGGGCGGCGGTTCCGGCAGTCCAATCTTCTATTCGCTCTCGGGGCCCGCGGACAAAATCGATGCCGCTGCGGAAAAGGTTGCCCAAACGCTTCGCAGTACGCCGGGAAGCGTAAACGTAGAGACAAGCTCGGAAATCGCCGCGCCCCGGCTGAACGTCAACGTCGATCCCGCCAAAGCCAATTTGCTCGGCGTCTCGCCCGCGGCCGCCGCGCTGGCCGCACGCTTGGCAGTCGACGGCGCGGTTGCCACAAAAGTGCGTACCGACTCCGGTCTGGTAGACGTGCGCGTTCAGTTTCCGGCCGCCACCCGCAATGACGTTATGAACTTGCGATCGGTGCGCGTGCGGGCGCAAGACGGCACGCTTGTGCCCCTTGCCGACGTCGCGACGTTTACATGGACCAAAGCTCCGACGAAGATCGACCGCCTCAATCGCGAGCGCGTGGTAAACATTTTCGGCGCCAATCTTCCGAATTATTCGCTCGGCGCCGTTACCGCGCCCTTGGAGCGGGCTCTCAAACAACCGGGGTATTTGCCCGCCGGCGTCGCGCTTACTGCGCAAGGCGATACGCAATACATGATGGAGACGATGGCGAACATGGGCATTGCCCTATTGCTCTCGTTCATGCTCGTGTACATGCTGATGGTCATTTTGTACGGATCATTCCTCGAACCGCTCATCGTGATGTTTTCAGTTCCACTTGCAATGATCGGGGCATTCGCAGCGCTCGCGTTAATGCACACAATTAATCCGAACGGTGGGCAGTCGCTCAACCTGCTGTCCATGCTCGGGATGGTCATGCTCTTCGGTTTGGTCGCGAAAAACGGTATTCTGCTCGTCGACTACTCCAACACGCTGGTCAAACGCGGGATGCGTGTGGGTGAGGCGGTGGTCTCCGCAGCGGGGACGCGGTTCCGGCCCATTCTCATGACGACGAGCGCAATGGTGTTCGGCATGTTGCCGCTGGCAATCGGGCTCTCCGAGGGTGGAGAGTGGCGCCAAGCGATGGGCACGGTCATCATCGGCGGACTGCTGAGCTCGCTTATCCTCACGCTGTTTTTGGTTCCGATGATTTACAACACGTGGATCGGCTATTTCGAGCGCCGCGCCGACGTGCGCGCACGGCAAGCCGAGATGACTCCGGCCAGAGTGTCGGTCCACTGACGGGCGTTTGCTCGCCGCAATCGGACGGGCTGCTGCTCGCCGGTTGGG
>DASRSF010000131.1:0-14693 GCA_035656615.1 Vulcanimicrobiaceae bacterium
CTGCCGGGTTGCGGTCTTGATCGCTGTAATAATCTGCCGCGTGATACACAGTTCCGCAAATGCACGGAAACTCGACAGCTTGTCAGCCTTGAAATCGCGAACGGCTTTGTACAAGCCGATCATGCCTTCTTGGATAATATCTTCGCGATCGGCGCCGATCAGAAAGTAACTTTTCGCTTTGATGCGTACGAAGTTCTTATACTTGTTGAGCAGAAACTCCATCGCGAGGTAGTCACCGGACTTGGCGGTGGCGACTAAATCCTCGTCAGCCCGCTCGTGGTAATCAAGTCCATCCGAAACAGGATGGGTCATTGCCATAGTTGTCTTGCCCTCTGGGACCGAATGTGTGCAAATCGCGGGCTCCGCAGAGCCTGTCGAGCGCGACACATCCCGGATAGTATAGGAGGGTACTCCTTGCGAGTCAAGGACAAGTTCAACAGGGTTCGCGCAGCACAAGATCACAAGGCAAGCGAGCGCTAGGGTGCCAAAGCGGCGGCGCGCCGCTGACGGACCGCCTCATAAAGAAGTATCGCCGCCGCCACCGAGGCGTTGAGCGACTCCGCGCGTCCTAATACCGGGATGCGAATCAAGTAATCGCATTCGCGCCGAACCAGCTGGGTCAGACCTTCGTCCTCGGCCCCGATCACCAGCGCGATATCCCGGGCGAGGTCCGCCTGGCTGTACTCGACGCTCTCCGGCGTAATGGCCGCGCCGGCAACCCAGACGTTGGCCTTCTTCAGCTTGCGAATCGTATCGGCGATGTTGGCAACCCGAACGACGGGCAGGTGAGCGGCCGCGCCGGCGGCTGCTTTGCGAACGGTAGCGTTCACGCCGGCCGCGCGGCGGTCGGGGATGACGACGGCGTCTGCGCCCGCACACTCGGCCGTACGGATGATCGCGCCGGCGTTATGCGGGTCGGTAATGTGATCGAGAATCACCAGCAGCAGCGGGCTCGTGCGCTCCCGTTTGCTGAGCACATCGTCCAGGCCGGCATACGCAAAGGGCGGCCCGAAAGCAATGACTCCTTGGTGTGCCTTGTACGGAAACTGTGTGAAGTACGATCGGTCTTCGAAGCGAACGCGCACTTCACGCTCGTTCGCTTGATCGATGATCTTTTTGACGGCGGGGTCGCGCTTGCGGTCGTTCGATATGTGCAGATGGCGCAACGGCTCGCCCGCAGCCAGCGCTTCATCTACGGCATGCACGCCGTAGATAACATCGTCGAGATCGATCGCGGGGCGGATATGCCCCCCTGCGCGCTTTAGCCGGTGACGGTCCATGCCGTTCCGTCCTTGGAGTCTTTGAGCGTGACTCCGGAGTGCAGCAATGCATCACGCAAGCGGTCCGAGGCAGCCCAATCCTTGTTGCTGCGCGCCTGACCCCGCACCGCGATGACGTGTTCCAACGCTTCTTGCGGTGTCTTGCCGTCCAGCGCGAGCGGTTCGGAAAACCCGCCCAGCGCCGCGGCTAAGCGCTCAAGAAAATCCTGCGGAAGCGGTGCTTGCGGCTCGTGGAGCCAGGCATCGCCGGGGGCCAGGCCCAGGATGTCCAATGCGTATGCGAATTCCTCGAGATTCGTGCCGCTGTAGGAAAGCAGTTCGGCAAGTGCTACAGCGGTATTCATGTCGTCGTTTAACGCGGCCTCGATACGCGGCAGCAATTGGCCTTGCTCGCCGGAGGATTGTGCGGAGTTTTGCGCGCGAAGCTGACGATACGTCCGCTTGAGCCGATCGAGCGCGACGCGCGCCGCGATCACGGACTCCTCGGTGAAGTTCATCACCTTGCTATAACCGGTCTGCAAGAACAAGAGCCTGATTGCTTGCGCGTCGTGACGGTCGAGCAACTCGTACAGCGGCTCGAAATTTCCAAGCGACTTACTCATTTTACGGTTGTCGAACTGCAGCAGTCCGCCGTGCATCCAGACGTTGGCCATCGGGGGATGCTCCATCAGCGGTTCGCTTTGCGCCACTTCGTTTTCGTGGTGGGGAAAAATCAGATCGGCGCCGCCGCCGTGGATGTCGAAGCCGCGTCCGGGCGGGTCCAGCAGCGTGCGCGACATTGCCGAGCACTCGATATGCCACCCCGGGCGCCCCTCTCCCCAGGGCGAGTCCCATTTCGGCTCACCGGGTTTGGCGAATTTCCAAAGCGCAAAATCCAGCGGATCGTCTTTGTGCTCATCCACTTCGATCCGAGCGCCCGCTTCAAGATCTTCGATGTTGCGGTTGGCAAGTGCGCCGTACCGCGGAAACTTTGAAACGCGATAATAGACGCCGTCTTGCGTTACGTATGCGTATCCGAGCGCCAGCAGCTGCGAGATCATCTCGATGATCGGCCCGATAAACTTGGTCGCATACGGCTCGGCGTCCGGCTCGCGTACGCCCAAGCGTTCCATGGATTTTTTGAACGAAGCGTAATATTCGCTGACGATCGTGTACCAGTCTTCGCCGGTTTCCCGAGCGCGTCGAATACTGCGATCGTCGATATCGGTGACGTTTTGAACGTACGTAACGTCGTAACCCAAATGCTTTAAGTACCGGCGGAGCACATCGAAAAACAAAAACGAGCGTGCATGCCCCAGATGCGCCTGCGCGGACGGTGTGAGACCACACACATAGACACGGACGTGCGGGGGATCCAGCGGCACGAACGGTTCGACGCGCCGGGTGCGCGTGTTGTAGAGCTTCAGCGGCATCGCTTAGATGACCCAGGACCAGGCGCTGTCGCCTTCTTCTTGTTGTTCGACCTCGCGCAGGCGCGACTCCAGTTGCGTAACGCGCCGCGTTAGACGCGCCAGTGCATCGGCCTGCGGATCCGGCATATCGACTTGCGGGCGATCCGGAACGGCACGTACCGGCACGCCGTTCTGTGCAACCAGCCGTGCGGGGACGCCGACGACCGTTGAATTTGCCGGAACGTCTTTCACCACGACCGATCCGCTCCCCACTTTTGCGTTGTCGCCAACCGTAATTGCACCGAGCACCGTAGCGTTCGCGCCGACGGTAACGTTTTTACCTAGCGTGGGATGGCGCTTGCCGTGCGAGAGGCTTGTACCGCCCAACGTCACGCCTTGATAGATGGTCGAGCCGTCCCCGACCTCCGCCGTTTCGCCGATGACCACGCCGGAGCCGTGATCGATGAACACCCCTCTTCCAATGGTCGCTCCGGGATGGATTTCGATCTGCGTGAGCAATCGCGCCACGTTCGAAAGCCAACGCGGCAACAGCGGGATGCCGGCCCGGTAAAGCGGATGGATGAAGCGGTGCGCAAAAATCGCGTGAAAACCGGGATAGGAAAGCAGAACGTCAAGCGGACCCCGTGCGGCGGGATCGCGCTCCAGCGGCGCTCGTAAATCGGCGAGTACGGTATTAAACACAGCCACGAACCTTATCCAGTATTCATTCCCGGGCGGGCGGTTCCCCATGAATCGGTTCGAATGGTTCGCCGCCGGGACCATAGGCGATGGGTTCCAGTCCGCGTCCGTGCAGCAAGCGCGAATTCACCGCACCGATGCGAATAAGCATCCGATCGTGCCCCAACAAGGGAAAGAGCAGTTCGAGCGGCGGTCCTTCGCGTTTACCGGTAAGCGCCATACGCACGGCGTGCTCCGCATCATCTGATGACAAACCAAACTCGCGCGCGATCTCGCGCAAGTCGTGTTCTAATGGTAGTCCACGCAGTTCGGGTTGGCTATCGACGTACTGACCTACGCTGTCTAGGAAAAACAGCACCTCGCGAGAGCGCAAACGCTCCAGTTCAAGGGCAGGAATGACGCACGCCTCGGCCCGCAGCGCCGCAACGTCGGGCCGGGCCTCCTCGGGCGTGCGCGCGTCCGGAAATGCCTGCAAAAACGTCGCAATCCAATCGAGCGCAGCCGGCGGGGTGGGGTCTTCGAGCAGCCGCCACGCCTGCATTGCGCGCGCGAGTTCTTCAATCGACATCGGTAATCAGTGCCACGGCGAAGGCGGCGATTCCGGTTCCGTCCCCCGTATAGCCTAGGCCTTCGCTGGTTTTTGCTTTAATGCTCACGTGTCTTACCGTTAACCCCAGCCGGGCTGCAATATTTTCACGCATTTGCGCAATATAGGGCGAAAGCCGCGGGCGCTGGACCACAATGGTCGCGTCCAAGTTCTCGATGCGATAGCCCTCGCGGTGCAGTATTGACGAGCACTGCGCAAGCAGCTCTAGTGAGTCGGCATCCTTCCACTGTTCACTCGTATCGGGAAAATACGTTCCGAGGTCACCGAGTGCGCCCGCACCCAAAATCGCGTCACTCACGGCATGCGCCAAAACGTCAGCATCCGAATGCCCCAGTGCCCCGGTTTCATGAGGTACGTCTACTCCACCCAGGATCAGTTTTCGTCCCGGGACTAAACGATGCGCGTCAAATCCGTGTCCGATGCGCATTATCGCGCCTGACTGCGGCTCATCAACCGCTCCTGTAGAATAGCCTGCGCGCGTACGGCATCGGCCGGCTGCGTCACTTTGAAATTCTCGCCTGAGGTCTGAACCATGTGCACGATCACGCCGATGCGTTCGAGAAGCATTGCATCGTCGGTGGCATCGACACCATCGCGCCTGGCGGCCTCGTGCGCTGCGCGCATGTCCGTCACCCTTGCCAGCTGGGGTGTCTGGGCCGCCCAAAGTTCGCGGCGGTTGAACGTTTCACGCACGACGCCGGAAGGGTCCACCGCTTTAATGGTATCGATCACGGGCTCACCCAGCAGTGAAGCGTGGCCGGGTGCGACCGCGGACATCGCTCTGCGCACATCGGCGGCCATAACAAGCGGGCGTGCACCGTCGTGAATAAGCACCCCCTCACAGCGCTGCGGAAGTGCACGCAGTCCCGCGTAACCACTGGCTTGGCGCGTCGATCCCCCCGATATGACCGCGCAGTTTTGCGCGGCGGCTGCGACGTCTTCCAGCCATTGCGCTTCGGTCACGACGATGATGTCGCTAATCTCGCTCATCGCTTCGAACACGCGCAGCGACCAACTCAACATCGGTGCGCCCGCTATGTCGACGAGCTGCTTGGGACCTCCGAACCGGATGCCCCGCCCGGCGGCAAGCACAATCGCTCCCCACGCCGTCATCGCGGCGACTTCGGCCGTGCGAAAATCATCCGGCCCGCCACGGTTTGCAAAACGCTGGTCACAACCACGTCGGTTGCCTCGCCGATAAGGCGGCGACCTTGTTCCACCACGATCATCGTGCCGTCGTCCAAATAACCGACGCCCTGATGCGGTTCCTTGCCGTCGCGAATAATTTGTACGTGCAGCTCTTCACCCGGAAGCACCACCGGCTTTACGGCGTTGGCCAGTTCGTTGAGGTTCAAAACCTCGACGCGCTCCACACCGGCCACGCGGTTCAAATTGTAGTCGTTCGTGAGCAGTTTGGCTTTTTGCTCAACGGCCATGCGCACCAGCTTTGCGTCGGTCTCGCGGATGTCGTCGTAATCGCGTTCACTCAATTCCAGAACGCCTAATTCTTGCATGCGGTTGAGTACTTCCAGCCCTCGGCGGCCGCGCATCCGTTTCATTGGATCGGTGGAATCCGCAATCGTCTGCAACTCACGCAGCACGAAACGCGGCACGATGAAGGGCCCTTCGAGGAAACCGGATTCAAGAACCTCGACGATGCGCCCGTCCACGATAACCGACGTGTCAATGATTTTAGGAATCGCACCTGCGCTCGCGGTAGCCGCGACCAACGGTAAAAAATGCATTCGAGCGCCCACGCGCGCGCCCAGATATGCAGCGAAGATGCTGATGACGATGTACAGCAGAATCGCGACGTAGCTCCCTGCGCGTCCCGTATTCGAAATGAACTCGAACAGAATATTGCGGATGAGAAACGCAACCAGCAAGCCTAAGATCAGTCCAACCGCTCCGCCGGCCAGCTCAACGGGAGCCAAGCGTTCGATGGCATGTTCCACCGCGTTCAATTCATCCTCGAAGATGGACTGCGCAAACGGCGCGAGCAGAACGCCGATGAGCGCGCCGAGGACGGGGGAGAGAATCGTAAAGGTCAGTTGCAACGCCTCACTGGCGAAATGCAACGAAAAGAAATGAATATACGCTTCGCGCCCAAGCAAGAAGCCGGTCACGCCGAAAACAATCGCAAAGACGATCCGCAGCAGCGTCGCCGCGGTGCCCGGGCCTACGCGAACGTCACGAAGTCGGCGCATACGTCGTTGGCCATAAAGCGGCCGCGCAGCGTTAAGCGCGCGTGCGTCGCATCGATTTCCATGAACCCCGATTCACCGTGCCGCTGCAAGACCGGCGCATAAAATTTCAGAAAATCCACGCCGTAACGCTCTTTGAAGGCCTCGAAGCAGACCCCCTGCGAGGTGCGTAGAGCAAGCATAGCTGCCTCGCCGGCCTGCTTGGCGCCTTCCAACCGCTCCGCCTCACCCGGAATAGCCGCACCGGCAAGCGCGGCTTGTACATAGCTCTCCAAATCGCGCGTGTGGACGCTTCGCACGCCGTCCGCGTACGAGGCAGCCCCCACGCCCAAACCGGCGTACTCGCCGTTGTCCCAATAATTCGCATTATGCCGGCTGCGGTGACCAGGGCGTGCGAAATTACTTATTTCGTATTGTTCGTAGCCCGCTCGGGCGAGCGTTTCAATTGCGATTTCATAGAGCTGCGCTTCGGCACCGTCATCAAAGAATGCAGCCGCATCGCGATCGCGCCATGCTTGGAACGGCGTGCCGGGTTCGATGGTCAGTCCGTACGTTGAAATATGATCGACTCCCAGTTCAATGGCCTGGTCGAGCGAACGACGCCAGCTTGCCGGAGTCTGTGCGGGCACGGCAAACATCAGATCCACGCTCACACTCGGGATCCCGGCAGCGCGCGCGTGCGCCACAACGCGATCGACATCTGCAGTCGTATGCCGGCGGCCCAACACGCGTATTTCATCCGGCACGAATGACTGCACGCCGATGGACAATCGCGTGACACCGGCCTGGCGGTAAACGATCAGGTCCTCGAGCGCGACCAGCTCGGGATTGACCTCGATCGTCGTTTCGCGTACGGAGGGACCCGAAAAACAGCGCCGCAGCATCTCCAAAAGCGTAGCGATGTCCGCAGCAGCATACGTGTTCGGCGTGCCGCCCCCCAAGAACACCGTGGCATATTGCGCGGCGGATTGGCCAAAATGCCGTGAATAACGCTCGATTTCCGCATGCAGCGCCTGTAGATATCGCGCTGCGGCGCTTTGCTTGTGCGGCCACTTGGCAAAATCGCAGTAGGGACAAATGTACGGGCAAAACGGCAGATGGACATAGACGGCGCTTGTCACGGCATCAGTCCTGCACGCAGAAGATTCCTACCGCTCCGGGGCCGCCGTGCGTGGCGATAACCGGACCGGCCTCAAGCACACCAAGCATTTTGGGTTGTACGCCGCCCAGCCGCGCTCGAACGCGTTCCAGAATCCGGTCCGCCAGCTCCGGCGCGTTGGTGTGCATCACCAGGAAGCGCGCGTTTCCGATGTCGTGTACGTTTTTCAACGAAAGATCGATCATCGTCTCTTCGGCACGCGACATCGTGCGTACTTGGGCTTCCGCGACCACCTCGCCCTCGCGCAGCGAAATGACCGGAACAATCTTCATCAGTGTACCGATGACGGCGCGCGCTTTTCCGATGCGCCCAGTCCGAACCACATGCGAGAGATCGGGAATGCACGCATAGAGACGCTGCCAGCGCTTCTCGTGCTCGATCGCCGCAACAATTTCGTCTACGGTGCTGCCGGAGGCGGCAAGTTCGCGAGCTCGCATGGCAAGCATGCCTAAACCTCCGGCCACGCTTTCCGAATCGATGATGCGGATCTGCGCATCGGGGAATTGCGCCGCAGCGGAGCGCGCCGCATTGATCGTGCCCGATAGTTTCGAACTGATGACCAAGCAAATGATGGCCTCTCCGGCCGCGGCATGCGGAGCAAAGGCTTGCGCGAACATTTCCGGCGTCGGTTGCGAAGTAGTAGGGAGTACCGGTTCGGAAGCCAGCCGTTCGTAAAATTGGGGTCGCGTCAAATCGACGTAATCGCGATAACTGCGCTCACCCCAAAGCACGAAGAGCGGAACGACGTCGATGCCGAGCGCTCGTGCGCGGTCCGGCTCGATGTCCGAGGTGCTGTCGGTAACGATGGCTATGGGCAACTACGCTTCTTTCGCGAGGTGCGGTTTGGCCAGGTCCGTGATCTTTCCGACGACGTCGTGCTGCGCCTCGATAGCGGCCTGATGAATCGCGTGCTTAATGGCATTGCGCGAGGCGCGACCGTGCGTAACGATGCAGTTTCCGCGCAACCCAAGCAACGGCGCGCCGCCGTACGTTTCATAATTGAACCGCGTGCGCAGTTTACGAAGCGCCGGCAACATCAATGCCGCGCCCGCCTTGGTCACAAGACTGCCGCCAAGCACGGTTTCCTTGATCACCTTTTGCAGATCGGACACCAGGCCCTCGCCCATCTTCAATACGACATTGCCGACGAAACCGTCGACCACCACGACGTCGGCGGCGTTGTGGAACAGATCCTTGCCTTCGACATTGCCGATGAAATGAACGGGCGCTTGCGAAAGCAACTTGGCCGCTTCCAACACTTGCGCGTTGCCTTTGGTGCTCTCCTCGCCGACCGAAAGTACGGCCACGCGCGGACGCTCGATGTTGAGCACTCCGCGCGCGTACGCGGAACCCATGATTCCGAACTGCTCCAACCACTCCGGCCGGCAATCCACGTTGGCACCCGAATCCAGCAGCACCATCGGCCCGTTCATCGCCGGCCACACCGTCGCGATTGCGGGACGCGCGATGCCGGCAATCGTGCGCAGCTTGATGAGCGCGATGGCTAAAAAGGCACCGCTGTTCCCGGCCGAAACGACAGCGTCCGCATTGCCCTCTTTTACCATGTTGACTGCAGTACCAAGTGAGGTTTGATCGGCGATTCGCAGTGCCTGTGAGGCATGCATCTCCATCGGAACATTGTCCGGCGCATGAACCACGGTGATGGTTTGGGCGTAAGGACCGGTCAGCAGCGGTCGCACGCGCGCCTCATCGCCGACCAAAATCAACGTGCCGTAGTTCTCTTGTGCTGCGGCCAGCGTACCGGCGACGATTTCCTCGGGTGCATGGTCGCCGCCCATGGCGTCGATCGCGATGCGCGCGTTACTCATCCAATGAAATCCAAAATTCGGCGTTCTGCTGCCCGCCGTAATAGTATTCGACGTCCGCCTGCGCAAATGCCGAGCGCAGGTCATCCGCCAGCCGCTGCGCGTCCCGTTCCTTTTGGGCGGCGCCGTAGTACACCGTGATCAAGCCTCCGTTGCGTGCGCCCATCGCTTCGAGCGCGCGTATTGCCGCCTGGCCCAGCGAGCCGCCGCCGTACACGTTTCCGGCGAAAAGCGCCGCGGGTTTGCCACGCTCAACGGTCGTTCCACCTATGCTTGCATCCTTCCCCGCGAAAAATACCTGAGCACTGCGGGTCTGCGCGGCGCATTGCTGCAATGTTTCAACGCTGTGCGCGGCTCCGTTCGAGCTCCGCAACGCAAGCAACGCGGCAATCCCGCCCACGACGTCCGCAGTGGGAACCAGGTGCACCGTGCGCCCGCTCAGTTTGGCAGCCTCCAGCGCGGCGAGCTTGGCATTGGCGTCATTCACCAAAAGGTACACCGTATCGGATAATGATTTGTTAATACCCAGCAGAATGTCTCGAACGCTTGGATTGTGCCGGGCGTCGACGGTTACTTCGGCGCCGAGTTCGCGTACGATCTGTTCGAAGCCTGAACCCGGCACCAGCGCCACGATCGAATATTCTTTCGCCGGCTTCTCCACGACGAGCAAGGTATGCTGGCGTTCCATGTTGTCCACTTTGAGCCGCGTGAGAACGCCGAAATCCGCGACCGCGCTCTGAACCTTTTCCGGGACGTCGGTATGAATGTGAACTTTATAACGCTCCTGCGCGCCCGCAACGATAAGTGAATCTCCCAGGGGTTCGAGCGCTTCGCGCAGCTGATGCGCCGTACAGTCGGCCTGCTCCAGAATAAACTCCGTGCAGAATTTGCGGTCGCCCACCGTTTGCGCCGCCGTAAAGACCCGTCCACGCGCCGGACGTCGCGGAAAAGCGGTAGAACGCACGCGAATCTCCGGAAGAAACTGCAGCGCACCTTCCAAAAAATAAACGAAGCCCGCTCCGCCGGCATCCACGACTCCGGCCTCTTTGAGCACCGGCAGCTGATCCGGAGTTCGCTCCAGCGCTTCGTTGGCGGCGCGCAGCACCGCGCGCAAAAAGCGGTAAAAGTCGCGCTCGCGAAGCGCCAGATGGTACGCCGAGTCGGCAGCGCTTTCGGCCACCGAGATAATCGTCCCCTCGACGACCTTGACGAGCGCCTGTTTAGCTGCGTTTACGCCTTCGCGCATCGCGGTGGCCAGAAGAAAGGTGTCGATTTCGCTCCGGTGGCGCACGTGGTGAGCGAACCCGCGGAGCATCTGCGACATGATCACGCCGGAATTGCCTCGGGCTCCCATAAGGGCTCCCTGGGCCGCGGCCGCGGCCACGTCCGCGATCCGGGCGCTTTCGACCTTGCCGGCTTCGATGGCCGCTTGCCGGCAGGTCAGGTACATGTTGGTGCCGGTATCCCCGTCAGGCACCGGAAAAACGTTCAAATCGTTGACGATTCCACGGTACTTGCCCAGAAAATACGAGCCGGCCGCCACGAATTTGGCGTAGGCGGGGCCGTCCAGCGTGGTAACGTCCATCGGCGGCTGCCTTCGCGCCCGGTTGCGGAGGGCCCCGGCGGCATGATACTGTACGAAGGTTGCTTTTTAGGAAGGGTTACGCAAAATGGCAAAGCGCTGCGAAGTCTGTGGAAAGGGTCCGATGGCCGGCAACAACGTCAGCCACGCGATGAACAAGACCAAGCGCCGCTGGCTGCCCAACTTGCAGGCGGTCAAAATCAACGAGCGCGGAACGCACCGCACGGCACGCGTTTGCACGTCGTGTTTGCGCGCGAAAAAGGTCACCCGCGTCATCTAAGTCAGGTCGAAGCCGTCTGGAGTCCCTGAACAGTAACCTCGTCCCGGTCCGACGGCCTCCCGAATCCAATCGTTAAAATAGCGACGTCGTCAATAGCCGACTCGCTGCCGAACATCCGCCGGTGAATAGCGACCGCCGGGTTTTGCTGTTTATCCAATGCCGCGTTCGCGGCCGCGCGCAACAAGCGTTGCTCGCCCTCCACGATGTTGCGCTTATGTTCGATCACACCGTCCGTGTAGAGCACCAGCAGTGAGTTCGGCGGAGCAGTAAGCTCGAAGGGGCGGTAGTCCGGTGAAGGAAACGCGCCGAGCGGAATTCCGTCGTACGACAAAAACGCAGCCTTCGAACCGCTCACGAGAATCGGCGGAGGATGTCCGGCAGTCGCATACCGGATGCGAAAGCTGGCCGGGTCGATATATCCGCAGATCGCGGTCACCATCTTGTCGTCCTGTAGCATTAATACGTCGCTCGTGCGCGCAAGTACCACCGCCGGATCGTCCTCGTTTACCGAGGCCGAGAGCAAACCTTGACGCACGCGGCTCATCGTTACAGCCGCTTCTAATCCGTGTCCGGCGACATCGCCTATCGAGAAGACGATACGCCCGTCCGGGAGTTGGAAAGCATCGTACCAGTCTCCGCCCACGCGGCCTTTGGTGCCCGCAGGCACGTACATTGCGTGCAAGCCCAGGTTGACCGGTTGGGGCAGGTGCACTTGGAGAAATGCATGCTGCAACCCCTCCGCAATCTGTTTTTCATTTTCGTACGCGAGCCGCTGCGCACGAAGCGCACTGGCCAGGCGGCTTTGACGCAGCGTGTACATATAGAGCAGCAAACACACAAACAATGCCACTGCGCCCAAGATGGCGATGACCCGGCGTAAGGTGCGCTCTCCGGCCTGGTCGACCTCGCTTGCCAGCCGCTCCAGACCCGCCCGCGTGACATCGTTTTCCGCACGAAACTGATCGACCAGCAACTTGCCGTTGAGCTGAACCGATGTCGTCGTGTGCCCCGCCAGCGATGGACGTGCAACGGAGGACAGCCAACGCTGGTTGATCTGCCGCTGACGCATCAACGAATCTACCGGAAGATCCAACGCTCGCATAGACGCCGCTGCCAGCGCGAGCGCATTCGGGAACTGCGCAACCGCGCTGATGTACGGCGCCAGAAACGTCTGGCGATGCGGCGCAAGGTATCCGCGCAATCCCGTCTCTTCGTCCAATTGCAAGCGCAACAGGGCTGCGCGTGCCATTTCCGCCTGCCGAATATCTCGCTGCTCCACCGCCGTGAGTGTAAACGTGTTGTACAACCAAAATATGGCGGCTGCGAGCATGACCAAGAATACGGCGGCGAAGACAAGCGCCTGCCACGCTTCTTCAAAGCGGTTTCGCGGCAACGTACGTCCTCTCTTATTGGGTCCGGGCGATCTCGCCGAACCGGCCCGCCTGGTAGTCGTCGAAGGCGCGCTCAAGCTCCTCCACGCTGTTCATGACGAACGGACCATACCGCGCGACCGGCTCGCGCAGCGGAAGACCCGCGAGAATCAAACCCTCAAAACCATCGTCACCGGCCTGCAGGTGCAACCGCGAGGGTGCACCTTCGAAGATAGCCGCGTTGTGCTCGCTCAGCGGCTGCGCTTCAACCTGCACCGTGCCTGCGATCGCATGGACGATCGCGTTCGAATCCGGCGCGATGTCGAACACCGCAGCGATGCGCGGCTGTAATTTCACGTGCAGCATGGTGGTCGGCACGGTCGTTTCTATGGGAGAACGCGCTCCCTGATACTGGCCGGCGATGACCCGCACAAAGATGCCGTCCCGCTCAACCAGGGGAAGTTGATCGCTCGTGTATTCTTGATAACGCGGCTGCGTTAATTTGAGCGCACGCGGGAGATTGACCCAAATTTGAAAGCCGTGCATGCGTCCGCCGTGCTCCATCATCGAGCTCGAAGGTAACTCCGAATGAATGACGCCCGAGCCGGCAGTCATCCATTGCACGTCGCCGGGCCGCAGCGCGCCGCGATGCCCATGCGAATCTTCGTGCTCCATCTCACCGCTCAACAGATACGTCACCGTTTCGAAACCGCGGTGCGGATGATCCGGGGCGCCGACCGCTTTGCCCGGTTCGTACTGTACAGGCCCCATCTCGTCGATTAACAGGAACGGATCGACCTGCGAGAGCCCTTGCACGGGAAATGGGCGCCTTACAACAAAACCGCCGCCCTCCACGACTTGCGGAGCCGGAACGATGCGCGCCATCCTACGAGCACCCGTTCGTCGTCGTAAGCACGTACGCGTCGCTGGATGCGACCGGCAGAGGGTTGGTAACTTTGCGCCCCTCGATGTCGGTGTAGGTGTGATTGTCCGGCAGCGACGCATCGACGAAGGCCGCCGGCAGCGAACCGGAATTGACCAGAACTAGACCACCGCTGTAGCGGCGCTCGTAGAGATACGGACCACCGTGAAAGTCTTCGCATGGTTGTCCCAAGCGCACGGAATATTCGGGGAAGTTTTCTTGTGAACCACCCGGACCGGGCGACACGTACATGTCCTGACCGCCCTGGTCGCTCATGAAATACGTCGCAACGGCATACTCGCGCTGCAGCGGCGTCACTGCGGCATCTTTGAACGAGTTGATGATGAATGCGGCGATCTTGCGTTTTTGCAGTGCGACCAAATATGCAGCGGTAAACGCGAAGAGATTCTTGTCCACGCTCGTGTTGTACCGTGCGTAGTTGGCATACCCCGCTTCATCGACCATGCCGTCGATGTATTGAAGCAGCGTTTGCTCGTTGGGATTGCTCATCGGACCGGGCGGGTGGTTCACGATAACTTTGAGATGATACGGCGCCAGCGTGGAATCGGTGGTTACGATCTGCCGGGTCGCTTTGACGAACGCAATCATGTCGGCAGTCCAAGCGGGATCGTGAACGCCGCTGTAGCGGCGCACGAATGTTGCTCCGTTCCAAATGCCACACGCATACTCGCCGCTTTTGACACTCTGGCCGAAGTTGGGGTTTCCACCGACCATAGCATCTTCAAAGACGATCTGATCCACGGCCAACGCTTGATCGCCGTTCGCGATCGCGTTCATGCCGTTGAGCTGCCGTACCTGGTAGTCGATAACGGCAGGATTGTGCTGGTCTAGTGGAACGTCCGGCTTGTCAACGCCCGCCCAGTACGCAAAGTCGTGCGTCGGCGTTCCATCCGCCTTACACGCGTACAAGATCCAATCGGGATGATTGGTTTGCCACCACGTCAAGTCGTGTCCCGATAATTGCGAACGATCTTCTTGTGGAATGAAGTACCGTGAGGTGACCACCGACGGATTCACGCTATGCCACAACTGCGGAGAATTGGCGCCCCACACTGCGTCGTAGTGCGGCGCGTCGCTAACGATTTGGCTTGACGTCATGCCGCGGTCGAACTCTTGAAAAAGCCCGACCCGGCCGGTCGTGTCGGCGATCATCGTGGAACCGGTGGACGGTGTGGAGCCGGGCCCCGGCGTCGCGGTGGGCGCGCCTGTGGGAGTGGCGCGGGGACTCGCGGTGGGGCCGGGCGCGCCGTTACCGGGCGCTACGCCTGCTACGCTTGCGGACCCGCCGCCGCCCCCGCAGGCCGTTGCTGCAGCGGCGAACAGCGTAAGGATGAACAACGCCGGGCCTCGCA
>DASRSF010000132.1:0-5653 GCA_035656615.1 Vulcanimicrobiaceae bacterium
TCGTCACGGCGGATACCTGCGAGCTGATCGCTTGCACGATAGCCAGCATGGGAATGACGAGCAAAACGAGCCAGCCTAGCAAGTAGGTCGTGGTCGATCCGATGACCGCCAGCGAGGCCACAGTGGTGGGGTCGTTGTCGGATGCCGACGAGATGATCCCCGGCGCGAGCGTGCGAAGCCGCGCCATCCAGAGCTTGCGCCTGGTGTTCTGCATCACCACAGCGTACCCCATAAACCGCAAGGAACCGTTAAGGCAAGGGTAACGTCCTTGCGCGGAGGAACAAGCTGGCCGTGACTATGGCCAAAATGTTACTGGCAAATCCTCGCGGCTGCTGCGCCGGCGTCGATCGCGCCATCGCGGTGGTCGACGAATTGCTCGACGAGCATGGCGGGCCCGTGTACGTTCGCAAAGAGATCGTCCACAACCGCGAAGTCGTCGAACGCCTGCGCGAACGCGGAGCCGTATTCGTCGAAGAGGTTGATGAGGCGCCCCAGGGTTCTATTTTGGTCTTTAGCGCGCACGGAATCTCGCCCGCGGTACGGCAGATGGCCAAAGACCGCAAGCTGCGTGTCATCGACGCGACCTGCCCGCTGGTTTCCAAAGTTCATTACGAAGCCATAAAATTCGCGAAGGCGGGGCTGCATGTGCTGCTCATCGGACACGCGGATCATGACGAAGTCATCGGCACGATGGGCGAGATTCCCGGGCGCATCAGTTTGGTCGAAGACGTGGAAAGCGTGGACTCCGTTGTCGTACCGGATCCGGAGCGTGTCGCGGTTATCACGCAAACGACGCTAAGCGTCGACGAAACACGGGAGATCATGGAAGCAGTGCGCCGGCGGTTTCCCAACGTCAAGACGCCCGCGCGCGACGACATCTGTTACGCTACGCAAAACCGCCAGGATGCAGTTCGAGCGCTCGCGCCGGATGTGGACGTTTTGCTGGTCGTCGGGTCACAGAACAGTTCGAACTCGCTTCGCTTGGGCGAACTCTCAGAGCAGCTGGGGACACGCGCGTACTTGGTCGACCATGCGGATCAAGTGCAGCCGCAATGGGTGCAAGGCGCCGGTCGCGTCGGGATAACCGCGGGCGCCTCATCACCGGAATATCTCACGCAAGCAATCGTCGAACGAGTCAAGCGGCTCGGCAGCTACGAAATCGTTGAAGTCGGCAAGCCGGAGCCCGAAATCGTTTTCACGATGCCGCGTGAGATCTCGCTCATTTAATTACGTCGAGAAGTTGCCTACCGCAATCGCGCCGCAGCCGGTGTTTTCGGTGAGAAACACGGTCCAGTTCTGGCCTGAAGGCAAGGTTTGCTGCAACTGCGACTGATAGTAAAAGTCGGACGTAAACGGGTGCGGGCCCGACGTATCGGAGACCGGGTTTAGGGGCCCGCCGAAAAGCTGCGTGCCGCCGTTCCCTTGAACGTATGCGGACCAAGCTCCCGGATTCGAATGAATGTTGTCGTTGTTACCGGACGCGACCACCTCTACGGAATTTACGTTCGAATTGAATTGCCCGGGGGCCGGACGTGCCAGCTGGACCGTACCGGGTTGGCATAACGTTGTACCGCCGAAAAGGCCGCCGTTGCCTGAGCCGCCGCACGCGGTAAGCGCCAGGGCGACGATTACGGGCAGAGCCGCTCGAAGAATATTCATGTCACCGGTTTTCCCTTCTGCAACGCTAACGCATCGGGGCGTGCAAGCGTCCTGAGAGATTCCTGGGAATTCGCCAAGCGAGCTCTTCCGAGCGGGCGGGGAAAGAGCTAGGCGTGGGTGAGACAGTTCCCGCCGAATACTTCGTCAATCTCTACAAGCGCGACATCGATCCGTGGCACTTTGAAACCAGCGACTACGAGCGGCAAAAATACCACGCGACCGTGCAAGCATTACCTCGAATGCGCTACCGCAACGCGCTGGAGATCGCATGTTCGGTTGGCGTGTTTACCGATTTACTGGCAGAGCGCTGCGAGCGCGTGCTCGCGGTCGATGTCTCCGAAGAAGCGCTCGCGCGCGCACGCCTCAATTGCGCCCGCCACGCGCATGTACGCTTCAAAAGAAGAACCATGCCGGGCGAGTTTCCGCCCGGTTCCTATGACCTTGTAACGCTTTGCGAGATGGGATTCTATCTTTCGCCGGACGATTTGCGCACGTTACGCGAACACATCGTGGCACAGACCGAACCAGGCGCGAATCTTATCTTGGTACACTGGACGCCTGGCGTCTACGGACATGCTTGCACCGCGGAAGACGTGCACGAAGCGTTTTGCTTCGACCCCCGCTTGCGCCCGCTGCACGGATGTTCCGCGCCAACGTATCGTCTGGACGTATTGGAACGGCGCCTGTGAACAGCGAGTGCGCAATCGTCATCGCGACACATAATCGCGCGGGCGTACTCAAGCAAACGCTGCAACGTCTCTACGAGTTGCCTGAGCGCCCCCGGCTGTACGTCGTGGATAACGCCTCCACGGACGATACCGATCGCGTATGGCGCCCGTTTGGAAACCGGGTCGAATTCATCAAACTGCGGCGCAATATCGGCGCTGCGGCCCGCACGATCGGGGCGCGAAAAGCGGACACGCCGTTCATCGCCTTTTGCGACGACGATTGCTTTTGGACGGAAGGCTCGTTACAATGCGGAATCGATCGGCTGAGCGCCCATCCCGAGGTAGCGGTATTGAACGCGCGCGTCCTGGTCGGTGCGGCACGCAAAGACGATCCCGCCTGCCAGGCGATGCGCGCGGGACGCCTGCCCGGTGCGCCCGGCGTCCCCATCGTCTATTTCATGGCGGGCGCCTGTATCATGCGGCGCGATGCGTTTTTGGGTGCGGGCGGATACCACGTCCGCTACTTCATCGGCGCCGAGGAATCGCTATTAGCGCTCGATTTGGCTGCGCGCGGCTGGCAATTGTGGTATTGCGAGGATATCGTTGTCCTGCACACGCCTTCATCGCTTAATCGCGACCCCGATACGCGGCGCAGATTGGTGTTGCGCAACCGGTTATGGACGCTGCTGCTGCGACGTTCGGCCGCCAGCGCAATGCGGACCATCGCCCAGTACGCGAGCAAATCGTTCAAGGATCAGGTTGTTCGCGCTGCGCTTGCGGAAGCGATTGCCGGCCTGCCGTGGATCCTGCGCGAACGCCGGTGCATCTCGCACGATCTCGAGTTGCGCGTTGCGGCGTTCGATCGTCCTATCGTTTCGTGATTCGCGCATATCCCGGCCGCGCATCGGTTTGCGCGGGCGATACACTGGCACTGCACGTATCGAGTCCATGTGCCGCTGCCGCGCAGATCTATCGTTGCGGCCGGCGTCTGGAAGCGATCGGCGCTCTTGCGTGCGAGGTATCTGGGAACGCGGCAGAACCCGGCTCAGCGGGCTCGCCATGGAATTGGCCGCGGTACGGCATCCAGATTCCCGCACACGCACAACCCGGCGCCTACATCGCTGCATTTAAAACGACGATGAGTGCCGACGCGCGCGAAGGCTGCGCGCTTTTCGTTATTCGCCCACGCGTTGCTCGCGCGCCGCTTCTGGTGATCCTCCCGATCTTCACCTACCACGCGTATAACGTCGCCCACGTTAACGGCACGCTCGGAAAGGACGAAGGCGAATGCCTGTACAGCGGCGCCCCGTGGGTCACGCTGGCGCGTCCGGGGGGAGGGACGGGCGGGCATCCCTGGGACGAAGTGAACGTTGACGTCTACGATCGCAGCAGTCCGCGACAAACCTTCGCGCACTGGGACGGCAAGGCGCTTGCGTGGCTGGAACGCCACGGGTTCGCATATGAATGTTGCACGGACCTGGATGTGCACGACGGGACGGTGAAGCTTAGCGACTATCGCGCGATCGCATCATTCGGACATCATGAATATTGGACCAAGCAGATGCGTGCCCGCGTCCAAGCATTTATCGCCTCCGGCGGAAACCTCGCGTTTTTCGGCGGAAACACGTGCTGGTTCGAAGCGGAGTACGACGCGGGGCGCGATGCGGTTCGCCGGGTTGGCCGCTGGACGAAAAATCCGGAATGGTTGTTTACCGGGGTTTCATACGCGTGCGGCGGCGGCAAGTGGATCGGAGCACGCGATCCGGCCGGATATCGCGTAAGCGAGCCAAGTCATTGGATTTTTGACGGGCTGCGCGCCTCGCGTGGGGATATATTCGGCGCGCAGGAGCGGCTGATTGGGTACGAGTGCGACGGCGCGCCGCCGCAAAGCGATGTACGCGTGCTCGCGCAGGCTTCAATCGCCGGATGGAACGTGCGTGACGGATCGGGCGAGATCTCGCGGCAGGCCCGGGCGTCATTGGGCGTGCGAGGGGCCAAGGAGAATATTTTTACGGCCTCAACCGTGGACTGGGCGCGACTGCTACACTATGAGGAGCGCTACGTGAGCCGAATAACGCGAAACGTATTGAACCGTTTCCTGAATATCGGGGAAAGACCGGAGCAACGAACCGCAGCTTCTGTGAGGTGAACCATGGATAAGCGCACAAGTACCGATGACGAACAGCTGGACGATGCGGTGATGCACGCCGACGACACCGGCATGCTGCGCGAGCAGCATGAGATCATCGAAGAAGAACTGCTTCACGGGGAAGGCGCGTTAGAGATCCCGGACGACGAGCAGGAGCAAGAAACATAAAGGCACAGCCTCGAGGTGGAGCCGCCCGCCCCGAGGCCATGCTTCTTGAGGTATCGGCTCGCTTGCCCTCCCGCCTCACCACGCGCAACCGTGAAGTGAAAAGCAGGCGTGAAGTTCTTGCAAAATTTAATGTTTGCGGCATGAAGATGCCGCGTTTGTTTGCAAGTGCTGCTCTATGCGGGATCAGGCGTGTTTAAAGTCCCGTGGACGTTCTGGCGCGGCGGTTGCCGCGATATTCGGCCAAACGTTGGGTCAGAAGGACGCCGGTTCGCGTCTTTTGATACCAGCGATCGCCTTTGAAATAATAGATGCCGCTTTGGGTGTTCACCCAAACCATGGGCTCGGGGGCCGGCCGAACCGCGTCCAGCCGCGCAAAGGCGTTGCAGAATTTTCTGTAGCGGTGCAATAGTGAGCCGGTCATCGTCAAAATCGGAGTCGTTGCTCCGGCGATGATGGTCCAATCGGTCGCAGTTAGCGTACGGGCCCGTACAGGGTCGAAAGCAGTGGATGGTGCGTAAATGGGCGCAACGTACGGCAGCACCTGCGCGAGGGTGAATGCGAGCGGGTGGTACATGCCGTGGTATCCTCCACTTTGCGTTCTCGGCAAATTGAAGGGCGCGCTTTAGCCTTGGCCGGCAAGGCGAGCGGCAATCTTTAGTTCGAGAACCGTTTCGGCGAAAGGATCAAATAGATGATCGCAATCAGCACGACTGAGTAGATGAGGAGTTTTTCCATGGTGCGCTCCTTGACTGTTCTTTAGTTTTCGGAGCTTTCAAGCGAAAACTTGACGGCCAAACGCTCATTTGTGCCTCGGGAACCTGGTTGCGTTTTCCCTCACACGGCTGACAGATGATTTGCGAGCACCCAGCCCGATATTCCCAGTCGCAGGTCGCGCACGAACGTAAGGTGGGCCGGCAGACGGTACATGGCGCCGTTGCAGGTCGTTAAACCGCCGCGCACCACTTGCACGACCTCGCCGTCGGGAACTTGCCGCGCGCCAAATTGCGTC
>DASRSF010000133.1:0-22326 GCA_035656615.1 Vulcanimicrobiaceae bacterium
GAAACTTTTGCAGCGGATCCGCCGGTGGGAACAGCGCTTTGTTGAGCGCGACCTGACTAAGATGATCCGGCGAGGTCATCTCGCCGGTGAGCGCTCCCACCGCTTGCGTCTTGACGATTTGGAACGCTTGTTCCGGAAATGCGGGGTGGAGTTCCTCATCGGCCAGTAGTTGCACCCCGCGGTCGAAGTGCCCGCTCAAAACGCGCAGGGAGAAATCGGTCCCCGCGCTGACTTCGGCCGCGATCGCGTCAAGTTGTTGACGCAATTGGATGCGGTTATACGTCGTCGTTCCGAACGGGAAAAGCCCCGCGACGATATCGGCAACGCCTTGTTTGTCCGGAGCGGCCTGAATGGCTTCGTTTGAAGAGATGGTGCCGTGCACTTCGACGGTTTGCGTCACGTGCTCGGGCTGGACAATCAGACGCATCCCGTTGGAGAGCGTCATCGATACAGGAGCGATCGTTTGCTGCGGCACTTTTACGCCTGCAAAGGCCGCGCTTGCCCAGCCGGGAAGTGGTTGCGGTTTTTCGGGAGTCAGCGTGTTGTTTTCTTTAGCAGGCCCGGAGGCGCCGGCCGAAACGTTCCCAAGATTTTTTGGAACCGCGTACGCCACGATCTCGCGGTCCGGGTTTACGTATTTACGCAAGACGTTGTTGACGTCCGCAACCGTAACGTTTTGCATCTGCGCGATCGTTACGTCCGGCGAGGATTCGCCCTGAACCGCGACCGCGTCGCTCCACTCAAAGGCCAGACCGTTGATGGAATTTCCGCGAAATTGCGCATCGGCGATTGCTCGTTGCTTGGCAACCTCAACAAGGTCGGCCGGTAAACCATTTTTACGATAGCCCTCGAGAACAGCGTGAATGTCCGCTGCGGCCGATTCGGCCTTGGTTGTGACCGGCACAATGGAAATCGCGACGCTTGCCGTCGCGTACGGATGCGACTCGACGTCCTGGAACCCGGCGTACAGCGACTTGCCTGAAGCGACCAGTCCGTAAAGATCGCTGCGCTGGTTGTTTAAAACCGACTCCAGAATCTGCGCGGCCGCGTAATCTTTGTCTTTCCATCCCGGCAAACGATACGCCAGAGCCACGATCGAATACGGCTGATCGCTATCGACATGGTAGGTTGCCGGACGCAGCGGCGTTAGCGTTACCTTGCGACGCGCGGGCAACGGCGCTGGAGGAATGCCGCCGAAGTACCGTTCGACTTTTTTCACGGTCGCCGGACCATCAACGTTTCCGGCTACGACGTAGACCGCATTATTCGGGTGGTACCACGTTGAGTAGAACTTGCGCAGTACGTGGGCGCTGATCTGATGATTAAAGCCGTACTGCGTCCCGAGCACGTCGTTGGCGTATGGCGTGCCTTTAAAAATCGAGGGTAGGATGGTCCGTAAAAACAGCTTTTGGATCGCCACACTGTCGTCTTGGGTAACTTCTTGTTTGATTGCGCCGCTTTCAGCTTGCCATCCGGATTGCGAAAGCGTGAGATGCCGCGCGCGGTCCGCCTCCACTCGCAGCGCCACATCCAGATACTGTACTGGCACGTCGAAGAAGTATTGTGTGACTTCGGATTGCGTGTCGGCATCGTACGAGCCGCCCATCAACTGGGCGATCTCGAACAGCTGGGTTTGCGAGATACCCGGCGTACCGCGAAACATCATGTGTTCGAGCGCGTGCGCTTCTCCCGGATACTGCTCTTCGTTGCCGCCGACGCGGTAATTCAGGACCGTCGAAACGACCGGAGCGAGCGGATCGTGCACGACGACGACCTGCAGCCCGTTTTTCAATGTCGCCCGCGTCACTTGAAGGCTTTGCGCCGAGGCGTTCGCGCCTGCGCATACGAAAACGAGAGCGGCGATGGCGATGGCTGTCGCCGTTGTAACGGTAACCCGAATTGCTTGGATCATAGTTCCCCTTCTATGCGTGCTGGGGTGCCTTTTCAAGAGCTCAAGAGCATGGCCCTCGCGCTGGGTTCTCCATCGATAAGCGCGCGAAGACCCCGGTGGTCCGCGCCGCGAAGCTCGGGATCATCGGCAACGATGCGCTGCGCGATGCTTTTGGCTTCCCGGTACGTTTCGATGTCGCGCACCAGGTCGGCCACCCGGAATTGCGCAAGCCCCGATTGCGCTGTGCCTGCAAATTGGCCGGGCCCTCGCAACCGCAGGTCTTCATCGGCGATCTCAAACCCGTCGGTTGATTCGGTCAGAATATTCAAGCGTTCGACTTCGCCTGCTTCATCCGGCGCAATAAGTAAGCAGAATGACTGCGCCGCGCCGCGCCCGACGCGCCCCCGCAGCTGATGCAACTGCGCCAGGCCGTAGCGCTGCGCATCAAGCACCACCATGACGCTGGCGTTGGGTACATCGACGCCGACTTCAATCACGGTCGTGGCGACAAGCACGGAGATCTCGTTACGCACAAAACGCTGCATGACGTCTTCTTTATCCCGGGCGCCCATGCGGCCGTGAAGCAAGCCGAGCTTCACGCCGGGAAAGACGTCGTTCTGCAAGCGTTCCGCTTCGGCAACCACACTGGTGAGATCGTGTTCGGACTCTTCGATGGCCGGCGCGACGATATATGCCTGCTGCCTCAGGGCAATGACCTTACTCACGAATTCATAGGCCAAGTGCAGCCGGGAACGGCGCAATGCGAACGTGCGAATCGGGGTGCGCCCCGGCGGCAACTCGTCGATAACTGAAACGTCGAGATCCGCGTAGATCGATTGCGCGAGCGTGCGCGGAATCGGCGTTGCAGTCATGTGCAGCGTGTGCGGTGCGCTGCCTTTCGCACGAAGCTTCGCGCGCTGCTCCACGCCGAAGCGGTGTTGCTCGTCGATAATCGTTAAACCCAGCCGCGCAAACTCTACGGACTCGGTAATGAGCGCATGCGTACCTACGGCGACTGCGGCCTCGCCTCCGGCGATACGCGCGGTTGCGCCGGAACGCGATCGCGCGGATTGGCTTCCGAAAACCGCCTCCACCGCAATACCGAACGGCAGCAGCAACGGCGCAAGTTTGGCGGCATGCTGCGCGGCAAGTATTTCCGTGGGCGCCATCAGCGCCGATTGGACCCCGTTACGCGCAGCCAATACAATCGCGGCGGCGGCCACCAGCGTCTTACCGCTGCCGACGTCCCCTTGAAGCAACCGGTTCATCGGCGCGTCGTGCGCCATATCGTTCCAAATCTCGGCGATGACGCGGCGTTGCGCTTGGGTCAACGGAAATGGCAGCGCCGCTTCAAACTCAGCGGGCAGCGTGGGCGCGACAGAGAGCGCTTGCGCATTGTGTTCGCGCACGCGAGTGGAGCGTTTGAGTTCGGCGGCAAGCGCCAATGCCAAAAACTCGGTGAAAATGAAACGCTCGCGTGCCTTCGCCGCTTCCTCCGGTGTTACGGGAGCGTGAAGCGCGCGATAGGCCTGCGCCAGTTGCGGAAAGCCTTTTTCGCGCCGCAATGCTTCGGGCAGCGGATCTTCACCCGCAAGCCCAAGTAATTGCGAAAGATTGCGTTGTATGACTTGACGGATCTTTCGCGTGGTGAGCTCTTTGCCGGCCGAATAGACCGGAACGAGTTCCCCCTGATACGTTTCAGCCTCGCCCAGAATCCGATGAACGCCCACGTTCATCGACGCACCGGCAAGCGTGCGCTGGACGCGTCCTCGAACGAACACTTTTAGTCCAGGCTTGAGTGAACCGGCCAAGTACCGGCGACCAAACCACTTTGCCGTAAAATCCCCGGTGGAATCGCGCAGTTGCGCCTCGACGATGAACAAGTTGCGCGCCCGCCGTTCGCGCACGCGCACAATCGTGCCCACGGCGTTCTCTTCGGGCCCACTATCTTCGTCGCCGTCGCGCAGCCCGAGCTCGGCAGCGGGTGTGGGAAATCGCAGATCCTCATACCGGTACGGAAAATCGTTGAGCAAGTCTGCCGGCGTACGAATGTTCAGCTCCTCGAAGCGCTCGGCCGTACCTTTTCCGACGCCCGCCAAATCGCTAATGTGCGCGCCGTTCATTTCGCCGTCTTTTCCAGCAAGCTGCACAATGCGTACGCCGACTCAACGTGCGGAACGTCGAGGTGGTGGTAGCGCGCGAGTTCTACAACCGCGCCGCAAATCGGTTCCAGCTCGAGCGATTTGCCGGCTTCGAGGTCTTGCAGCATCGAGGTCTTAACGTCGGCCAAGTGTTCGGCCCAGCCCAAACGCTCTGCGGCGTCGACGCCGGGGTCGATTCCTGTGGCGCGCGCGACCGCAAGCCCTTCTTCTATGATGGCATATAACAGCGCGCGAACGTTTGGATCGCGCAACATTGCGTGAACGCCTGCTCGGGTAAGCGCACTCACCGGATTCAGGGCGGTGTTATTTACGAGCTTTCGCCAGATTGCCGCTCGGATGTCCCGTTCGGCCGGCGCGTGCAGACCTGCGTTCTCGAAAGCATCGCACAAGCGCCGAAGACGCTTCGTAATGCGGCCATCCAACTCGCCGAGCGGATACAACATTCCGCCGCTTTGATGAACCAGGCCAGGCGCAGCAAGATGCCCCGATGCGTGAACGACACCGCCTAAAATGCGATCGTAGGGAAGCGTTTCCAGCACTCGGCCGCCCGGATCGACACTTTCCAGCGCGCGGTCGCGCGAATACCAGAACGGCAGCCCGTTTTGAAGCGTAACGAAAACCGTGTTCTGCTTCAGGGCGCGTTCGAACTGGGGAAGCACGCCGCCCCATTGATGGGCTTTAAAGGTGATGAGTACGTATTCCAGATGGTCGAACGTGCGCAGATCGTCGCCGGCCGCCACACGGACCTCGAACGCGCCGAGATCGCCCGCCGCTACGCGCAGTCCGTCGCGGCGTATCGCCGCCAGATGCGCGCCTCGCGCTACAACGCAAACGTCCTCGCCCGCACGGGCGAGCGCCGCGGCAATGAAACCTCCGATCCCTCCCGCACCGAAAACACCGATTCGCACGTCGCGGCGTTCGCCGAAGTAAAAATGAGGCCCGCTTTCGCAGGCCTCATTCGGTGACTTGAGGCGACGGGCAGATTCGAACTGCCGGATGGAGCTTTTGCAGAGCTCTGCCTTACCACTTGGCTACGTCGCCGCGCCGTCATCAGCGGGTGGCGGGAATCGAACCCGCGCATCAACCTTGGGAAGGTCGCAGGCTGCCATTACATCACACCCGCCTACTCGGCGAGGGCCTGCGTTCTCCTGTCCGGGGGGCGGCCCCTTTGAAATGCCGAATCGGCGGCTCGTGACGTGGATCTACGTGTTACCGACGTGGCTGTTTATGTCTGCCGTCGTCGTCATAGCCTGCGGCATCTCGGTAGGGCTCCTGGCCTTCGTGCGCGGGCGAATCACGCGCAACGAGCAGATCACGCACAACGACGTTGCTGGTCCCATCCTTGCGACGATCGGAACCGTTCTGGCGGTCATGATGTCCTTCATGGTCGTCGGTGTTTGGCAAGAGTTCGACCAAGCGGCGCAAGATGCGCAGACGGAAGCAAGCGCAGCCGCGGATCTGCATCATATCGCGGACGGATTCCCTGCCGGCGAGCGCGCCGACGTGCAAAACACCGTCGATAGATATCTTGTGCTTGTGATCCATGATGAATGGCCGCTGATGCGGCGCGGTCTGGAAAGTCAAGCCGCGCACGACACGGCGTACGAGATTTTACATATTTTGACGGCGTACGCTCCGGCGAGTATTCAGCAGCAAGCATTGCAGTCGCGCGCGTTCGACTATGCCGGTGCGATGCTCGACGCCCGGCGTAACCGTATTTTGAGCAACCGGCAAGGCATCCCAATCATTCTTTGGACGACCATGCTCGTACTCGGCGGGGTTACGATCATCTTCTCGTTTTATTTCCGGGTCGATCGGCCGGTTTCGCAGTACATCATGGTGCTGGCGCTGGCGCTGGTCATATCATTGACGTTTTCCTTAATCGCCGAATTGGACTATCCGTTCCGCGGCGATATCGCGGTAGACCCCTTCGCGTTCCAGCACGTTATGGAGAACCTGCACGGGAGCGTAAACCGGCCGGGCAGCTAAGAGCCCAAGATATTGACCGCACGTCCCGCGATAAGCGCAATAGTCACCAGCGACTTGAGCGCTTCCACCATCATCAACATTTTCGCCAGGCGCGAGAGCGGATAGGTGTCGGTAGGACTAAAGGCGGTAGCGTTCGTGAACGAAATGAAGACGTAATCCAGCAACCGGGACCGCCAGTGCATGCGCTGCGCGAGCTCGGGAGGCATTGCCATCTGCGGAAACATGAAATCCCAGCGATCTGGTTCTTTTTCAAAGGGTATCCTGTTGCGCCGGTCCGGGCCGCCGCGATCGATTTCCCAAAACCATAAGCCGTATACGATCACATTGGTGAGCCAAATAGCGGCGCCGGCGCGCAGCAGATCTTCACCCGTGATGTTTTTGTGGTGATGTTCCGAAAGCTGCCAAACGAACAGCAGCACGATATTCGCGATATTGAATCCGCCGAGCAAGGTGATCTGCAGGATGGACGCGCCGCGCTGCCATACGGCCTCGTTGTGACGGCGCGGCGCGATAACCAGCAGCGGGACCAAAATTACCAAGATGAGCGTGGGAAGCAGCCAGAGCGGCCCCACGACAACTTTCGGCGGCAACGTTACATATAAAGCGAGCGCGGCGGCGACGAGGATCGCCGCATGCCAGCGGGGTTCGGCACGCTCCTGCGCGTTCTGCATGCCGCGCTCTTCGCAAGTTGGCGGCAAATCGCATCCTCGGCGCCGTTGTTTCGGTTATGTGCCGCATGGCTACTGATTTTCGAGACGGAAAAACCTTTCCGCGCCGGGGACGCGATCGCATGGGACAGGCCCTGTGGTTACGGCGCCTTATCGATAAAGGGCGGGCGAACGCCGCCGGCACGATACACGACTACATTTATCCCTGCCCGATGGACCGCGGCGTCATGGATCGCTGGGGAATTACCCCGGCCCAGTTCGATGAGGCCTTAAAGGTGCATCAAACCGACGAGGCGATCTATCAATGGCTACTCTCGCGCGTAAGCGCAGAGCGTATTGGGGAGGCCAACGACTGGCTCCTCAATGAAAAAACCGAAAACCTCGATCGCCAGGACTCCGAGGAGAAAGCAACCGTTTAATGGGCCAGATGATCTCCTACAGCCGGCCGGATGGAAAAGAAGCACCTGGGTATTACGCGCAGCCGGAAAAAGACGGTGAGCGCGCGCCTGGCATCGTCCTCATCGAAGAATGGTGGGGACTCACACCTCAGATTATGGAGATCGTCGACCGTTACGCAACGCTCGGATATCGCGCACTGGCGCCCGATCTTTTTCGCGGGCGCACTGCGGCGGTCGGCGACGAGGCCAATCATCTGGTCGAAGGATTGGATTTCGAAGATGCAGCCTCGCAAGACGTCCGCGGTGCGCTCGTGCATTTGAAACAACGCAGCCCTAAAGCGGGTGTTACCGGCTATTGCATCGGGGGCGCACTTGCGTTCTTGGCGGCCATGCATGTCAAAGAAGCCGACGCGGCGGTCATCTTCTATGGAATTCCGCCGCCCGAAGCCGGCGATCCGGGGACGATTGAAATTCCGATTCTGTGTCACTTCGCCAAAGAGGACGAGTTTTTTCCGCTAAGCCGCGCGCGCGAGGTCGTTGCGCGCTTAGAAGAAGGCAAAGTACCGCACGAAGTATACTGGTATGACGCAAAGCACGGCTTTTGTAATCCGAACCAACCAGGGAACGCCGGTCTAGGCCATTACAATCCGCAGGCCGCGCAGCTGGCGTGGGAGCGCACCGTAACGTTTTGGCAGCACACCCTCTCGTCGTAAGCGACGCGCCGTTTCTGCGGGCGTGCAGACGGGAGCAGGTTCCTTATACTCCGGTTTGGCTCATGCGTCAGGCAGGCCGGTATCTTCCCGAGTATCGGCGCGTCCGGGATCGTTTTTCGTTTTTGGATTTGTGCCGGAACTCCGATGCGGCTGCCGAGGTCACCGTGCAAACGGTACGGCGTCTGGGAGTCGACGCCGCGATCATTTTTGCGGATATCCTTCTTCCGCTCATTCCGATGGGCGCGAACCTCACGTATGCGCAGGGCGACGGCCCGCGAATCGAACATCCCATTCGCACGCCCGCTGACGTAGACGCATTGCATCCGGTAAGCGTTACGGAATCTCTTGGCTTTGTTGCCGAAACCGTGCGTTTGGTGGTCCGCGAGCTCGTTTTGACGCCAGTAATCGGCTTTGCCGGCGCTCCCTTCACGGTCGCTTCCTACGCTATTGAAGGCGGCGGTTCGCGCAATTACGTCGCGACGAAATCCATGATGTACAACGATCCGGTGACCTGGCACCGTTTCATGAATGTCATCGCGCAGATTACCGCCGAGTATCTGAACATGCAAATCGATGCGGGCGCACATGCGGTACAACTGTTCGATAGCTGGGTTGGGTGCTTGTCACCGGCGGATTATCGTGAATATGTGCTGCCGCATTCCCGCACCGTCATCAGCGCAATACGCCCCGGGACGCCGGTCATTCACTTTGGAACGATGACCGGCTCGCTGCTCGCCGGCATGCGCGAGGCCGGCGGTGACGTGATCGGCTTGGACTGGCGCGTGCAACTTGACCAGGCGTGGAACGCGATCGGTCATGACGCGGCCGTTCAGGGAAATCTGGACCCGGTGCTGCTCTTTGCAGGTCGCGACACGGTCAGAGAAGGCGTGCGCGATGTCCTTAAGCGCGCAGCGGGACGCCCCGGTCACATCTTTAATCTCGGCCACGGCATACTGCCGAATACGCCCGTCGATAACGTGCTGACCCTGATCGATGCCGTGCATGAATTCAGCGCGCGATGATCGACGTTGTGCTGCTGGGGTTCGGCGGTCCGGAAGCCTCGGCGGAGATTCGCCCGTTTTTGGATCGGGTTCTCGCCGGACGCCGCATTCCGCAAGCTCGCTACGAAGAGGTGGCCGGCCACTACGAACACTTGGGGGGACGCTCTCCGTTTAACGAACTGACGCGCGCTCAAGCGCGCGCGCTCGAAACCGAATTGCAGCGACGCGGCGTTGCTGCCCGCGTTTGCGTGGCGTTCCGGCATGCTGCTCCCTTCATCGACGACGTGGCACGTGAATTGCAGAACAACGGCACAGACGTAGTTGCGGTAATCTTGGCGGCTCATCAAAGCGCGGCGGGTTGGGACAAGTACGGGCAAGCAATCGAACGCGCCGCATATCTTCTGCCGTTTTACGAGCATCCATTATTCGTTCAAGCGCATTCGATGCGCATCCGTGACGCACTCTCGTCGCTTCATAAAGCGGACCTCGACGATGTGGAATTGATCTTCACCGCTCACAGCATCCCCCAGGCGATGGCCGATAACGGGCCATATACCGCGCAGCTTGCCCGTTCCGCCGATCTCATAGCGCAGCAGTTGGGTTCAACGCGCTACACGCTGGCCTTCCAAAGCCGGAGCGGTTCACCTAATGAAGCATGGCTCGAGCCCGACGTTCGCGACGTTCTTGCAGCCCTGCCCGGGAAAGGCATTTCCGAGGCGGTGGTTGCTCCAATCGGATTTCTCTGCGACCACGTCGAGGTGCTGTACGATCTCGACGTAGAGGCTGCGGAGATCGCGCGGCGCAGCGGCGTACGAATGGCGCGCGCCGCTTCGCTCAACGATCATCCGCTATTCATCCGCATGCTCGCCGACCTCGTGCAGCAGTGCGGCGTCTAGCCATTATCGGCGGCGGAATCACGGGACTGGCGGCCGCACTTCGTGCAGTTGAATTGAGCGCATCCGGCGGCATTCCCGTAGAAGTAATGCTGTACGAGAGCTCTGAAAACGTCGGGGGTTGCGTGCAAACCGTGCGCGATAAAGGCTTCACCTTTGAACTTGGGCCGGACTCGCTGCTTGTTGAAAAACCGGCCGCAGCCGATTTGCTTCGCACGTTGCACCTGCATCACGACGTCATCGATACGCATCCGGAGCATAAGCGCGCAGGCCTGATTCACAGCGGCCGCATGCGTGCTATTCCCGAAGGCTTTCGCTTATTCTCGCCGACGTCGATGCCGGCGCTGTTGCGCAGCGGAATCTTTTCTCTTGCGGGCATCGCACGCGCCGCGATGGAAACGATCATTCCGGCACGCCGCGAAAGCGGCGACGAAAGCGTTTCCTCGTTCGTGCGGCGACGGTTCGGACGGGAAGTTCTTGACCGGTTGGCACAACCGCTGATCGGTGGAATCTATTCGGGCGATCCGGCGCGCCTGGGCATGCGTGCAACGCTGCCGCAATTCTTGGATCTCGAAGCTCGGTACGGAAGCGTGCTGCGCGGAATGCAATCCGCGGGCGGCGCTGCGGCCGTGCCGCGCCTGGCGAGTTTGCGCAACGGCGTGGGGTCATTAGTGGATGCGCTTGGCGAGCGTCTGCGGCAACATATTCGGACATCGGCACCCGCAACCAGTGTGCGCCGCGACCGAGGCGGGTGGTCGATCGCGTTTGAGGGGGGCGCTTCCGTTTTTAGCGATGCGATTGTCTTCGCAGTCCCTGCGTATGCTGCCGCCGATCTGTTACGCGGCCAGGACCCGGATCTTGCAGATAGCCTCCAGGGCATTCGATACAACTCGATCGCGACGGTAAATTTGATATACGAGAGCGGCGCGCTCTCACACATTCCGGCCGTAAGCGGCTTTATCGTCCCGTTTATCGAGCGCCGGCGCATCGTTGCTGCGACATTCTCAACGCTCAAATATTCCGGCCGCGCGCCCGCGGGAGCCGCTATCGTACGCACCTTTGTCGGTGGTGCACTCCAGCCTGAGCTCCTTCGCCTGGATGAAGATCAACTCGCCGATCTCTCTGCACGCGAGTTGTCGGATTTGCTGGGAATAAGGGGCGTACGCGCGCGTGGGCTGGTTACAAAGTGGATGCGGCTGCTTCCCGAGTACGGCCTGGGTCATCGGGATCGCGTGACGGAGATCAATGCTCGTGCGAGGCGATTGGGCGGCCTTTGGCTTGCCGGCTCGGCATACGGAGGCGTCGGGATCCCGGACTGTGTTGCCGCGGGACAGGCAGCAGTTGAATCCGCGTTCAGCAACTTTTCAACCTAGACGAACGAAAGGAGCATCCATGCGTCATCTTCTTGCCCTAGCGGCGATGATTACCGGGATCGCTACACTCACCACGGGCGGGTCCGCCGCCCCATACGCCGGAACGCAATGTGCCGGAACGATTACCACGACCATCGACACAGGTACCGCCACCGTCGGTCAACCCGTCACTCTAACGAATGTACGTTCGGAGTCGGGCGATATGACCGGCGCGACCATGTACGGCACGATTACGCGCGTCGTACGCGCTGGTCAAGGGCGTCCGGCGCAAGTACAAATGACGTTCAACCGGCTTCGTCTGCCCAATGGGACGACGTATGCGATCAACGGTGTCGTTACCGGCATGCAGACAAACACGAAAAACAATGCGGCCAAAGAAGCGGGTGGTGCAGTCGCCGGTATGCTGGTCGGAAACATGCTCTTGAAGACGATCTTCCATGCTTCAGGGGGCGGACTGCTCGGAGCTGCCGGCGGCTACCTGATTGCAAAAAATAATCGCCAGAACATGACCATTCCAGCCGGTTCGGTCGTGCGCGTCGAGCTTCGCTCGGTCCGGCGCCAGGCAAGTCACTAACCGGCCGCTTTTTTCTTTTGGGAAGATGGCTAGTATGGATACCGATAAGCTTCTCCACGATCTTTCATTGCTTAGCGCACGGCTGGCCTTGGGCGGCACGATGGCGGCGCACGGCGCGCAGAAAGTTTTCGGCGCTTTTGACGGACCGGGCATTGAGGGCGTCTCGAAATTTATGGAATCATTGGGCTTTACGCCCGGCGAACGCTATGCTCGTGCACTAGCGGCAACCGAATTGAGTTCCGGCGCGTTGATTGCACTCGGCGCGTTCGGACCCGTTGGACCCGCCATGCTCATTTCCGTCATGCTCTCCGCGATCGAACTGGTTCACCGGCCAAAGGGATACTTCAACGAAAAAGGCGGGTTCGAGATGAACGTGATGTACATCGCGCTCGCCGTCCTGCTGGCAAACGAAGGATACGGTTCTTTTTCGGTCGATGCACTGCTCGGACTGCATGAAAAGACGCGACCGACACTTTCGTGGGCCATACTCATCGGCGGCGTGGCCTCGGCAATATTCATGTTGAAGCAGCGCAACGCACCGCAGCCGCCATCCGCACCGGCGTCGACTCAAAGCGCGCCGTCGGAACGCAGCGATATCGAAAGCGCCCTCACGGCCCGTTCGCCGCAATAATAGTCCAACAATTCGTGCGGATATGGAAACGCCGGGCGCATACGCCCGGCGTAAACATGGTGCCAAGGCCCAGGATCGAACTGGGGACACCGCACTTTTCAGGCGCGTGCTCTACCAACTGAGCTACCTTGGCGGAACGTGTCCCGCAGACGGGGACCGCCCTGGGTTCTATGCGCGGTGATGCTCCCCTTGTGGCCTTGCGCCAGGAACGCGGCGAGCCGCCGGATGTACTCCAGCGGCTCGGCGAACCTGGCTAGTTCAAGGGCCTACTCCTCGTAGAACTCTTCGTGATACAGCGTCGTGCGAGGACGATTCGCGTCGTACGTATCTTCCTCGTCGTACTTGGTACGAGCGTCGCTCGGCTCGTCTTCCCGCCGTGGTTCAAATGCAGAATCGCGCGGGTCATCAACGTACATCGTTCCTTTAACCTCTAACCTCGCTCCACTATTGTACTCGTAATTCCGGCAAACGGAAGAGCTGCCTTAACGCCGGCTTGCCCGCTACGTTGCCAAGTCCGCCTTCGCCTGGCCGATATCGATGTCGCCGGCAAGGATTGCGTCGAGCAACTCCGATTGGCGGCGGGCCCGAATGGCGTTCAGCTCCGCGCCGACTTCGTGAGCCACCGCTGCCAGCAGCGCAACCTCGTCCGGAGCGTACGACTCTCCGCTGGGCCGCGCTTTGCAGACCAGCGCGCCGCTCAGCGAACCGCGGATCGTAAACGGAAACGCGACACCATCCGCTCCAAGCGCGGTTCGAACCTCGCTCAAATCAACCGGCGCGCGCGTCTTTCGCAACCGCACGAACGCAAGATCATCAACGGACACTTCCTCCGGCATGCCCTGCTGACCCGATCGCGCCGTGCGCTTGTACACCTCGTCGGCGCGTTCGTAGATTGCCGTCCCGGCTGCGCCCGTGGCCAAACGCACGTCGTCCGCGGCGCGCTCCGAAAGCGCCTCCGCGCTCTCCATGAACGGCGCCTCGTCGCCCAGGCGCCGCAACGCATTGGCCGCCTCGTGTTTCGCGCGGAAGATCATGCGCTCTATTACCTGTTCGACCTGTCTATGCGCGGCGTTGAACGAAAACCCGATCGCGAGCGCCACGCCTAGTTCTACAACGGCGCTGACGCGATAATTCGCCGTGAAACCTTTGAGGATCTCTTCCAGCGCGATGAAGATGCCTACGATCACCGTCGTCAAGACGGTGAAAACGAGCGTACGATTCAGCACGAAGCTGACGTCGATAATGCGGTGACGCAGAATCGCATACGCGCAACCGAGCGGAAAAATTAGCACCGTCACCCATTCCAGCCCGGAGAGATGAATCGGATGCGCGGACAACCGGTTGATCAAATTCAGCAGCACGCCGGCACGGCTGAGCACGAACGCCCAAAACACCCATTGAATGCGCTGTTTGTCCAGGCCGCTAGTTCTTGCGTAGCTCAGCACAAAAAATGCGATGATAACCAGTTGTGAGGAAACGAAAGCGGCATTGCTGATCCACGAGGACACTTGCAGCACCGAGCACCCCGTCAATGCCTGAGCCGTGGCGTCCAAAACGTTGACGATCAGCGCCGGCAGAATTAAGACCGCCATGATGAAACGCGCGCCGAGCTGCTCCACTCGCGAAACGCCGCGGGCAATTGACTCGACGACTAAATACAGCAGAAACGGCGAGCACGTCCACAAAAGCGCGGTCAGTGCTCCACCGGCAACCCGCCCGCCGACCGGAAGCGCACCCCACCATGCGTCCGGCAATCCCAGACCCACGCTCGTGCACCAAATGCCCAGCACCAGCGAAGCGGCGTCCGAGCCGCGCCAAAGCAACAGGGCCGCTAGGCCAAGCAAGAACAATTTGAAGCCCAGCTGCGCAAACAGCACTGCAAGTCCGTCCGTGTGGCGCGGCACGTAAGGAACGCGAAGCGTCGAGGACCCGCGCGAGACGACCAGCGTGATGGGCTGCCCTGCGCGACCCGCTTGGGTAGGGGTGTAATGAAATACTTCCGCTACGCGGCTTCGCGTATCCATGGCTTGCAGTTGCAGAACGTCGCCGCTGCGCAGTCCGCTTGCGCGGTCAGCTTCGGAAAGCACGTCGAGCGTTACCGAGCAACTAAGCGTCGTGGCCGCCAGGGGCCCGAAGCGCGCACTTTGCGCCCAGGACGCGACCTCGATCGCAAGTACGAGAACCGCCGCGACTGAGATACCGAGGACTGCATAGGCCCGCGGACGCATGAGCGATGATTACACGGATTGACCGAGAATTACTTTTCCGTAATCGTAAAGGAGAACGGCGTGGGTATTTCCCGACAGCAGTTTCTTACCGCGGCGGCACTCGGCGGATCCGTGGCGCCGCTTACGAGCCGGGTACTAGGCGCAGAGACACCGGCACCCGAGGCCGCGATGCACGCGCACTTTCACATCATGAAGCCCAGCGAATTCAACCACGCAAAGCTTCAGAGCACGCTGCAAAACAGTAAGCCGCATAAACAGGTGTTCCAGGCCTCGAATTCGGTAGTGCTCGCTCCCGGCATCGCCAGCATTTACATTCACATGCAAAACTCGATGAACGCGCACGAATTTTCATTCGGCTTCGGACCGGGCAGCCTGGCGACGTTGGGCGTGTTGATGGGGCCGGCGATCGTGCTTGCGCTCGACGACGCGATGTGGAGCAAATACGCGTTCGGCACAGCGTTTAAGCTTGCGCCCACGAATGCATATTACAAAGCGACCTCGGATTTGCGCGCTAACGTCTCTCCCGATGATCCCGGCGGTCTGTATCAGGATTGGAGCGCGCAAGCAGTGATGCATCGCGGCGGGGCGTTTGCCGTGTGCCATAACGCGATGACGTTCGTGGCGTCGATCTTCGGTTCGAAGATGGGCGTCGCGCCGGCAAGCGTCCTGAGCGATTTCGAGCAGCACGTCTTGCCGGGATTTCAAGTCGTGCCCGCCGGAGTTGCGGTCGTACAGCTCGCGCAGCAACACGGTTGGACGCTCTTCGCCATAGCGTAGCTGCCTATTTCGGGAGCCTGCCCAGCAGCGCGCTGCGCATCGCATCGGCGGCTTGCCGATCCCCGCAGTCGGGGGAGTCGTCCAAACGTTCAAGGACCGCACGCTGGTCCTGCGCGGATCGGTTTTGGCTGTACTTGAACGCCCCTGTGCACTCCGTTACGGCGATTTCGATGCCGACGATTCCTTGGCGCATTTGATCGATGTACGCCGGAGCGCTTCCTTCGATCGTCCAGCCCGACTCGAATTGCGCAACCATCGCTTTGAGCACGTCAAGCGTCTGGCCGCCGTCCAGGAGGCGCGCGCGTCCGGAACAGTGCACCGCCGAGTAGTCCCAAGTCGGCACGCTCTGCGCCGGCTGCGCATACCAGCCGGCGGATACCATGGCATGTGGACCCTGAAATATCGCTAAGACGTCTTGTCCTTCGAGGCCGCGCCACTGGGGGTTGGCCCGGGCGATATGCAGCGACAAGCGCAATTCACCGTCACGCTCCTGCACGATGAACGGCGCGTGCGTTGCAAACGGCTTCCCATCGACGTTCGAGACGAGCACCCCGAAGGGATAGCGTTTCACGAACTGCGGGAATATGCCGGCGTCCTGGACCGCGAAGTGCTTTGGGACGTACATGGGCGCCGCTTTCGGCACGACCCCGCCGGCGGCTTGCCGAGTTTCGTAATCTTGTGTTTGATACCGGGCTGATTGATGCGCTGTTTTATCCCAAAATTGTGGTAAAAATCACCCGGACACGAGAGAGAGATATGGCGATCATCCTGCAATTCCCGCGAGCGCCCATTAGCCGCGACGTGCCGGCCTGCGAGCTCACTTCGGTTCTGCCGGACGACCATCTTTTCGCCGTCCACTCCGAGCCGGACCGCACCCTCTATGAGTGGGCTTGCGGCTGTGCTGCGCAGCGCCGAGCGGACTCGGCTTTGTGCGACGTGGTGTGGTGCTGGGGACACCGAACGCGCCGTACCGGCACGTAACGTAGTCTCTCGGGGTTTAGGCTAACATCTCGTCGCCGGCGCCGCTGCGGTCTGCCGGCGCGCCTTGGGTCGTCTTTTGCAAGGGATATCCCATGTCGGCTTCCCAGCTTCGGGATATCGTCTCGTAGCATTCACAAGCCGCGGCAATGACGTTCCGAATGAAGCCGCGCATAGCGATGTGCTCTGATTGTTTGCTAGCTTACTCAAAAGCGCTACAGCTTCAGAATAGGGAACGTGCGCGGCGCGATTTGGTCTGCGAGCGCTTTAAATATTGTGAAACTGCCGTCCTTGTAGCCCCCCTGGGCATCAAATGCTTGCGGGAGGTAGGTGACCTCAACGGTGATCGTCAGTTTGCGCGCCGGCAAATAGCCCACCGTCGCCGAGGATCCGGAATAAAATTTATTTTGAGCGATCCATGGTCCGAACAAATCAACTCCGAGCCCGTAGTGGAACGCCACCGTATTTTTGCGGCAAACCGGGCAACCTTTTTGAGGATGCCCAAGACCAATGAATCCTGGTCCGATTTGCGCGGCTACCAATGCAGGCGGCAGCAGTTTGCCCAAACTGATCGCTTCCATCGTCTTACTCATGTCCGTAACGGTTGTTACTTGAACGGCTCCGTCGAAGGTCGTCCACGAAGGGTTCCAGTACGTCGATTCTTCGTAAAACGGCACGCTCGGTTTTACGCCCAGCGCTTCACGGCGTTCGGAGGAAAACGTATGGAGCACGGGTGCCGGAATGTACGGCGTGGGGAATGCGTTGGTTTGCGTGAGCCCCATTGGGCCAAAAACATACGTATGCATTGCGTTGTTAAGCGGCATTCCGGTGATCTTCTCTAGGACCCCGCCCAGTATGACGAAGTTGGTGTGCGAGTAACCCCAGTTCGTACCGGGCTTGAAATACATCGGTTTCGTAACGCCGATTTGTACGAGTTCCTCCGGCTTCCACTGGCGGAACGGGTAGAGTGTGCTCTGCTCGATCATCTCAGGCTGATAGACGTAATCGGCGTAACCGGAGGTCATACTAACCAGGTTTTTCAACGTTATGCTATCGGCATACGGAAGATCCGGACGGTAACGGGAGAGCTTCGTGTCGAGCGAGACTCTTTTTTGATTCACGAGTTCCAAAAGCATCGTCGCCATGTATGCGAAGGCCATCGCGCCGTTTCGAAAATGCATGTCCGGCGTAGCCGGCACGCCGCTCATCGATTCGCCGAATGCCGCAGTGTACACGCTGCGTCCACCCGAACGTACTTGCACGATCACCGCTTTGAGATGAAGCCGTTTCATCGATGCAAGCGTAACGTTGCGAATCGAGGCAGGCTGCATCGGATTGCCACGGCACGGGGCCACTGCGGACAGCAAGATCGCTAGCCACGTCGCAGCGGCCATCGGCCCAGGGCCAACGCGAGTAGAAAGCCGTATGAACATCCGGGCTCCTGCGCTGTTCGCGCCCTGTTCCCTTCTCCAAAGGAGTATGCCGAAGGCTGCCCGGAAGGGAGCTTAGGTGGAGGTACGTTATGACGGCTGAGTGGGTATCGGCGTTTGCGGCGCTCGGTACGCTGCTGGTGATCGCCGCGACGGCGTTCGCGGCGCTCGTGCAGCTGCGGCACATACGTTCCGCAAACCAGCTCAGCGGTCTGCTTCACTTTACCGCGGTTTTCGAGAGCGATGAAATTCAGCATGCGAATGTCTTTATCGCGCGCGAGATACCCGCGAAACTTCGGGATCCCGAATTCCTAAAAGGACTGCTCGAGACCAACACGGATCGGCGTGAGCACCCGGAACTCCGGGTGTGTGACTTTCTGGAACAACAAGGCTCATATATCAAATTTGGAATGATTGAAAAAGGCCAGTACATCGATCTCGTCGGCGCCTATATTCGATCGATGTGGGATGCGCTGCAACCCGTTGTTGCACTTCGGCGCGTGGCGCGAAACAGCGGCGCAATGTACGAAAACTTCGAATATCTCGCCTCGCTCGCCGCTGCGGACAAGGTCAAGCCCCAAGTATTCCCCCGCGGGGTTGCGGTCCTTATGGACGAAGGCCGCTGGCGCGAACTGGCTCGGCAAACGATCGCAACCGCCAACCCGCCGGACTAGAAGCATCAGCGTATCGGCCGAGCAAACGAAAACCCCCGATGACATCGGAGGTTTTCGAAACGCACACTATGTGGAGCGGTAAGGCCTAGACGCCGACAGGCTGAGCCATCTGGCTCATCGCTTTTTCCAAACCACGGCGGACGTCTTCTGCGTTCATGCAAGGAAAAAACTCTACCGCTGCGTTCATTTCCATAAACCACGGCTCGGCGATCGACGGGATGTCTGACGGATCTTTGAGATCGAAAACGAAGTTGGCGCTGCGTTTACCGTCGTGGGCAAGGAAAAACGCCGTTTCGGGATTCAGACGTTTCATCGTTTCAGCCATCACTCTATCAAACGTACCGCTTGTCATTGCACTGTTGCATTTTTCGGTATCGGGCGTTATCCGGACGAACGTACGCACAAATTGCCTCCTCTGCTGAGCAGCGAGCGAACCCGTCCCCCGATCATACCACCAAACCTTTGAGCCGGCGCCGCTTGCGACAACTTCTTGTATCACCACCCACCCTGTCACGCCGAGCCCGTCGCTTCGACGATTAGCGTTTCACGGTGAGCCCAAATTGGCGGGCTGACTGGGCCAAGTTGCGATGTGCTATACTGGCGCCAGGCTACGCCCTGTAGCCGGAAGGGGAGTCCGATGTTTATACAAGTGATACATAATATCACCGATACATCGCTTTGGAGCAAGCGCTTGGCGGACTTTGAAAAGCAAGAGCCTTCTGCAGATTTTACGCTGCACTGCAGCGGCACTGCCGCGGACCACACTAAAGCGTTCTGCCTCTGGGAAGCTCAATCAGTAAATGCCCTGCAATCAATGTTGGATGCGGCCACCGACGGGGCGGCGCAAAATATTTACTACACTCTCGATGAAAAAGCGCCGGCAACACGTCTCCCGCGCAGCGTTGTAGCCACGTAGCGCCGATTGTAGCTTGCAAAGTGGTTTGCATCCAATGAAAAACCCCCGACGTAACAATCGGGGGTTCTTGGATCGCAGCATGCCGAATCAATCAGGTCTCTGAACCGCGACGCGAAGGAACGGTCCATGCGAGCGCCGGCTGAAAACGGAGGGAAGCTTGATGGAAGCCGTTGTCCTTAACGCTCCACGAGAGATTGTGGTGGAGCAGATCGATGAGCCCTCGCTGTTGGCACCGGCCGATGTGCTTCTTCGACTCACATCAACCGCAATTTGCGGGACCGATTTGCATATTTACGAAGGACGCCTGGGCGGCGGCCAACGGATCGTAATTGGGCACGAGCCGCTCGGCGTCGTGGAGCGTGTCGGCGAGTCGGTCGTTAACGTTCGAGTTGGCGATCGCGTTACGGTACCCACGCACATCTGTTGCGGTTTCTGCCCGAATTGCGTACATGGCTTTTCGGCCCAATGCCTTACCACGAATCCCGGAAAAGCGGGCGCTGCATATGGCTATCCGGGCATGGGTGGTTACACGGGAGCGCAAACCCAACATCTGCGCGTCCCCTTTGCCGATGCGAACTGCCTTCGATTGCCGGGTGAGCCGGGCGATCAATGGGAGCACGACTTCGTACTGCTTTCCGACGCACTCCCCACGGCATTTCACGCAACGGAACTCGCGGGCGTCCGCCTCAGCGACATCGTCGTGATCTATGGAGCCGGCGCGATCGGCCTTTTAACAATAATGTGCTCGTTTATGCGCGGTGCGCGGCAAGTTTTTGTGGTGGACGCGATCCCGGAACGCCTCGACAAGGCCGCAGAATTAGGTGCGGTCCCAATCAATATGAGTCAGGGCGATCCGGTGGATCCGATCCTCGAGCAGATTGCGCGGCAACGCTCCGGTGTCGCATGGCGCGGTGAAGAGGCGAATCTGGGCGCCAACGTGTGCATCGATGCGATCGGCTTCCAGGCTCGCGATCCGAACGACTACGCCGTTGAGAAGCCTTCGGCGGTGATTCACGATCTTGCCCGGCTGATCGCGCTAAACGGACGGCTGAGCATCGTCGGCGTCTTTCTCGATAGCGATCCGCAAGCGCCAAACCCGGATGCGCAGCGGGGGGATTATCCGATTCCCTGGGGGCCGCTGTTCAAAAAAGGCGTCTCCATCGGTATGGGGCGCGATCACGACAAACGCTATAACGACCTCCTTCGAGACGCGATCGTGAGCGGCCGGATCAAGCCGAGTAAAATTGTTTCCCACCGGTTGCCGCTCCGCGATGCTCGCGATGCATTCGCAAAGTTCGACGCTCGCTCCGAGGGTTACATCAAAGTTGTGCTGGAGCCTTAACCGAGTCGTCGCTTAGGGCGTTAGGCTCAGGGGAACGGCAGTGCGCGCGCCGAAGCGCGGTCACATGGATCGGTCGACGCTTTGGAAGTCGGTCCTGCTGGTATTTTTCACGATCGGCGCGGCTCCGGTCGCGCCGCTGTCACCGTGGGCAAACCTGAGCGACCCCGTCTTCACGCACATCGATTCAAGCGGCCTGCCCGAGCCCAGCGTCACCGGCGTCGTTCAGGATTCACAGGGTTTCATGTGGGTCATCAACGGCAGCGGCATTGCCCGCTTCGACGGGTACCGCTTTAAGGTCTACTGGCCGATAGAAAACGATCCGACCGGTCTCCCAAAGGGCGGAATCAACATCTTGCTCGCCGATCCTCGCGGCGGACTGTGGATGGGCGGCAATTCGAGCGGCTTGATACACTACGACTCGCGCGCCGATGCTTTTCATGTTTGGCGTCCCAATGCACCCCATCATACCGGCCCGCTTAGCACCAGCATTGCGGCGCTTGCGCTGGACGGGAACGGCCGGTTGTGGATCGGAGGCACGAGCGGCGTCGAACGCTTCGACCCGGCAAGCCAGAGATTTACGCCGTTTCGCCTTCCCGGCGCGAGCGCGGGTGTCAACGCCGCAAGCATCTTGGTGGATCACGGCGGGACGGTGTGGGTTGCAACCTCTCTAGACGGCTTGTACCGGCTCACGCCCGGAAGCCGCGGCTTTACCCGGTTCCCGTTGCCGATGTTCCAAGCCGGCAAAGCTCAACTCAATACGCTGTTCGAGGATCGAGAAAGCCGCCTCTGGATTGGCGGTTTTCAGGAACTCTTCATGGTGGATCGTGCGCGTCGCAATGTTGTGCGATTGATCGCCGGCAACGATCCGGGTTCCCTAGCGCCCGGGGCGGAGAATACGTTTGCTGAACCGCGGCCGGGCGAGATTTGGGTTGGCGCGAGCCGCCAGGTTATCGACGTCATCGATTCCAGCACAATGCACGTCCGGCGAATCGTTGCTGATCCCGAGAATCCGTCGGGACTGCCTAACGGACAAGTATTGCAATTTCTACGCGATCGTTCCGGCCTGTTATGGATTGCGACGCAGCAGGGACTGCTGGTTCAGAATCCCGCCGGCCGTGGAATTTCCACGATCTCGACAACGCGCGCGGATCTCGGGCTTCGCGGCCGCCAAATCTCGGCACTAACGTATGCACCGGACGGCTCGCTGATCGCCGCTTATAGCTTTGCCGAAGCCGGAAGCGTCACTCGGTTCGATCCAATCGCTGGACCGCAGCATCTGGACTTGCCGGATGCGAACGTTCAATCCGTTTACGCGCTTGCGGCCGCACCGGACGGAACAATTTGGATTGGTGGGACGGACGGCGTTTGCCGCTGGAAACCCGGTAACGCGGCGGTATGTCCCGCTAAACCCAAGGCTTTACGCGATGCCCGCGTGAACTCAATACTTTTTAGGGGCGGCACGCTGTACATCGGAATGGTGACCGGATTGCTGGTGTTCAATCCCTCAACCGGCGCAACGACCACGTTTCATCAGGGAAACGGCCCCAAATCCCTCAGTAACGACTTCGTCGGCATCGCCTATCCCGATCGCGCCGGCCGGATTTGGCTTGGCACGGCGAGTGGTCTGGATCGTCTCGATCCTAAAACGGGCCGAATCCTTCAATTTGTGAACAACCCCAACGATCCAA
>DASRSF010000134.1:0-2643 GCA_035656615.1 Vulcanimicrobiaceae bacterium
GAAGAAAGCCGCAGCCGCGGCGTCGAAGGCTTGATGCTGAAAGAACGTCAGTCGATGTACGGTGTGGGCCGCACCAAAGCCTCGGGCACATGGTGGAAATGGAAAATCGATCCCTATGCAGTGGATGCCGTGCTGGTCTACGCGCAACGCGGCCACGGACGGCGCGCGAGCCTCTACACCGATTTCACCTTCGCCGTTTGGGACGAAGCGAATGGGGTGCGCACGCTCGTGCCGTTTGCCAAGGCCTATTCCGGCCTGACCGATGAGGAAATGCGCCAGGTGGACGCGATCGTACGCAAGACCACGATTGAAAAATTCGGCCCGGTGCGCAGCGTGACGCCGACGCTGGTCTTCGAAATCGGTTTCGAGGGGATTCAGGCGAGCCCGCGCCATAAGTCCGGGGTCGCGGTGCGGTTTCCGCGCATGCTGCGCTGGCGCACCGATAAACCTATCGACGACGCCGATACGCTCGCCATGTTGAAGGGTTTTATCGACGACCGCGCGGGATAACCCGCAGGCCGGATCGCATCACGCGTTGCCGTGATGGCGGCAAATCTCACCGTCGTATTCAACCGATAACTGCGTGTTTTCCCCAACTCGTCGCGCCTATATTCGCTCGGATATAACGGGCTAATGATGCGGGTGGAACACGAAGTTATGCGCAATGCACGGGGCGAGGGCGGCATGCACGACTGAAGTGCGTTACTTCCATACTTCAACGCAACATCCCGTGCTTGCAACGATGTATCGGCAGGAGTCAAGAGAGCATAAATCAGGAAGCGGCGACGCAGTCCGTGAGTTATGGTGAGGAGGTAACGCAGCCGTCGCGGGCGCATCGGAGCGAAGCGCGGCTAAAACCGAGGCAAACGCCTGGCGCGCAATGTACGCGCGCCGTCCCGCAGGAGCGAATCTTGCGAACCGGTTCCGCAGTGCCCAAAGACCCGACGACGGCACTTGGAAGAAGCCAAGGAGAATATGGTGACGTTCGACGACAGAATGGACGAGAACGATGACGTCGTAGTCTGGCGGCCTATCCAGTATGCGATGGCGTCAAACCGCCGCGTGCTCGTGGTCGACGATTACCGTGAAGCAGCCGACGCTTTCCAGATACTGCTGAACGCAGACGGCTTCGAGTGCCGTGCGCTCGAAGATCCGCTCGCCGTCTGTGAGATGGCCTGTGAGTGGCAGCCGTTCGCCATTGTGCTCGACATCAAGATGCCCGGCCTCGATGGCCTTGAGCTGGCGCGCCGCCTGCGGGCCGACCCGCTGACTTCGGACATGCTGCTGGTGGCCTGTACGGCTTTCGCTTCGCGCGAAGACCGGGTGCGCGCCAAGGCCGCCGGATTCGATGCGCATTGCGCCAAACCCCTGACGCCGAAGCGGCTCCTGCGCGTGCTTGAATCGGCCGCCGCGCTGCATAAGAGTGGGCCACCTTAGAGACGGCCTGCGGTTGAAGCGGGTTGAAAAGCTTGAAACGTTTGAAAAAAATACTTAATGATATTGTCCCTCGGGCGTAGCAAGTCGAGTCAGGTCCGCATCATTCGTTTCTCCATTAAAGTTCACCGTGAGCGCGTCGCTTCGCGCGCTGTGCGTGCGCGCGGGTCCGCTGGTTGCTGTGACCTTCGCGACGCTGCGCGCCTGACGCGTGTCGCGTATGTTCATTCGCACTCTGGAGATTCGTCATGCCTGTGGCGCGACGCTCGCGGTCACCGGCGGATCGCCGATTATTTAGGGTTCTTGAATGGTGTGTGCTGGCTTGCTGCTCGGCGCAAGCCAGAGCGCGATGCGCTCCGCACATCAAATTAACGATGTAAGAAGTGTCGTAGCAGCGAGGGGGCTGCAGACGACAGACGACCTCTTCAAGCGGCGAGCTGGTGCTGCTCGATTTGCCTGATGGTCTCTTCGCCGATCTTTTCGCGCGCCATTACCGTATCGAAATGGGTTTGCAAATTCATCCAGCTTTGCGCGTCCGTGCCGAAGAATGCGCCGAGGCGTACAGCCGTGTCAGCCGTGATCGCGCGTTCGCCTTTTACGATCTCGTTGATACGGCGCGCCGGCACACCGATGGCCTTGGCGAGCGCGTACTGGGTAACGTGCATAGGTTCAAGCCATTCCTCGGCGAGAATTTCGCCGGGCGTTGCGAGTGGGACTTGGCGGGACATAAAACTCTCCTTCAATGGTAGTCGACGATTTCAACGTCGCTTGCGTGGCCTGCCTCGAACTGGAAGCAGACTCGCCATTGATCGTTGATCCGGATGCTGTAGTGGCCAGCCCGATCGCCTTTTAGCAACTCAAGCCGGTTCGCCGGTGGAATGCGCAAAAACTCAAGCGTTGCGGCAGCATGAATCTGCTGCAACTTGCGCATCGCCACCTTTTCGATATTAGCGAACCGGGCAATACGAGTGCCCTTGAAGAGGGTTTCTGTATCGCGACAGGCGAACGAAGTAATCATTCCGGAATAACAACGCGATGCGTTATTAACGTCAAACGTTATTATTTGATAATAGCTGATCCAGCCAGCTCCGCTCGGTTCGTCCCCCTGCGCTCAAAAATTCTCATCATCGGGCTCCGGCCCACGCGTCGGTCCAGCGGGGCGCGGCGATCTTCACCGCCCAGCCGATGCGCGCCGATTCAGGGCAACCG
>DASRSF010000135.1:0-9212 GCA_035656615.1 Vulcanimicrobiaceae bacterium
ATGCATCCGTGCTCAACGCCATGACAAGTATGCATCCGTGCTCAACGCCATGACAAGTATGCATCCGTGCTCAACGCCATGACAAGTATGCATCCGTGCTCAACGCCATGACGCGTCGCTGCGGTAGGCTGACAATGACCCGTGCGCGTACGCTACGAGCTGACGACGACACCGCACAAAGCCTTGCGACGTTAAAATTGTCATCCTGAGCCTGTCGAAGGACGGCCGAGCGCAGTCGAGGCGATGTTCAGCTTCGCCTGCTCAGCGCGAGCTCAAGTAGAATCGCTGGAGGCCTAGTAAGCTCAGGTGCGGGTGGACGTCGGAGATTATTGAGGTGTGGCGGGCTACGGCTTCGACCATTCCGCCAGTAGCGACGACGCGGGCTTGCACGCCCATTTCTTTGCGAAAGCGCTCTACCAGCGCTTCAGTTTGTCCGACGAAGCCGAATACCAGGCCCGACTGCAAAGCGGAAACCGTGTCCCTGCCTATAGCCGCGCTGGGGGCCGTGAGCGAAATCTGCGGCAGTTTTGCGGTGCGGCCGACGAGCGCATCCAACGACACGCTGATACCGGGCGCAATCGCCACGCCTAAATATTCGCGCTCCGCGGAGATCGCCATGAACACGGTGGCCGTTCCGTAGCTGATGACGATGAGCGGCGCGCCGTACAATTCGACGGCGCCGATTGCGGCCGCGACCAGATCCGCGCCGACTTCTTCGGGATGCTTTGTTTTGATCTTCAGCAATTGCTGTGCTGCGGGACGGAAGAATACCGGTTCACAATCGAAGTAACGTTCGCAGGCCGCGGCAAGCGTTTGATCCAACTTCGGCACGACGCTTGCAATAACGACGGCTTCCGCATCGGCGGCGCGCAGCTCTGCGGTCGCAAAAATCTGCGAAAAAAAGACGCCGTATTCGTCCGCAGTGCGTTTGGCGTCCGTGGTGACGCGCCACGACTGCAGCAGTTCGCTGCCGTCGCTTGCGAAGCAGCCGAGTTTGGTTTCCGTATTGCCGACGTCAATCGCGATCAGCATCCATCAATTCTTTCACGCAGTCCAAAAAGCGCCCGGCCAGAACATCCTTTCGCGCTTCCCCGAGGTCCCGGCGTCCTTCACTTCCCCAAAGTAGAACCAAATGGTTCGGCTGCTCCCCGAAGCCGCGGTTCCCGCCTACGTCGTTGACGGCTATCGCATCCAAATGCTTGCGCGCCAGTTTCTCGCGCGCGTGCGCCTCGTGCTCTTCGGTTTCAGCGGCAAATCCGACAAGGAACGTTGAACGTTTACGCACGCCGATCTCCGCTAAAACGTCGGGATTACGCACCATTGTTACGTGAAGATCCTCGCTGGTCTTTTTAACCTTCTGTTCGGACTGCTGCTCCGGCCGCCAATCGGAAACCGCCGCGCTTGCAATAAACAGATCGGCGGCACTTGCATGTTCCAACGCAGCCGCATGCAGTTGGCGCGCATCCTCGAAGCGTACTACGGTGATGCCCGCGGGTGGTTCAAGATGCGTCGGCCCAAGGAGAAGGGTCACGGCAGCACCTCGTAAAGCCGCCTCGCGTGCCAGTGCGATGCCGGTCGCTCCGGTTGCCGCGTTGCTGACGTAACGCACCGGATCAAACGCTTCCCGCGTGGGGCCGGCTGTAATGACAACGCCCAGCCCGGAAAGTGAGCGCGTTCGGCGAGCAGCCGTAGCCACCGCCTGGAGTATCGCCGATTCCGCGGCAAGCCGCCCCGTTCCATGCTCGCGTTCGGCCAAATAGCCGTACTCGGGTTCAATGATCGTATACCCGCGCTCTTGCAACGTGCGAAGATTTGTTTGCGTTGCCTGCGCGCGGTACATTGCGTCGTTCATCGCCGGCGCGAGCAACACCGGAATTCGCGCTGCCAGCAGTGCGGTCGTAAGCAAATCATCCGCGATGCCGTGCGCGAGCTTGGCAATAACGTTCGCAGTCGCGGGCGCAACCAGCGCAAGCTTCGCTTCGCGCACGAGGCGAATGTGTGGAATGTCTTCCGGTGCATCCCATAGCGACGTATAAACCCGCCGCGCGGTAAGCGACGAGAACGTCAGTGGTGTGATGAAGCGTTCCGCTTCGCTGGTCATAACGACGTCGACCGTGGCGCCTGCCTGCACGAGCGTGCTCGTCAGCGCCGCGGCTTTGTATGCTGCAATGCCGCCGCTCACGCCCAACAACAGATGCAGTCCGTCGAAGTCGCTCATTGGTTCGCCGGTATCCAGAGGTTATCGATGAGCCTAGTGCGACCGAAACGCGCCGCTCCGATAACGAACGCCGGTGGACGAACGAATTGCAGCGGCGCGAACGTCTGCGCATCCACGATGTCCAAATACTCCCACGTACCGAGCGGATGCAGTACCGGCAGCGCAGATTCGCGCGCGTGAACGGCCTGCGCGCCTGATTCCAGTTCTTGCAGCATGCGTTGCAGCGCTGCGTGCAGGCTCGGCGCGGCAGCGCGTTCCTCGTGCGTTAGGTAAGCGTTGCGGCTAGAACGCGCCAGTCCATCCGCTTCGCGTACGGTCGGTTCAACATGCACGCGTACCGGAAAGTCGAGATCGCGCACGAGCTTACGCAGCACTGCGGTCTGCTGCGCGTCTTTTTGGCCGAGCACGAGAATATCCGGCGTCACGATATGCAAAAGTTTCGAAACGATCGTCGCAACGCCGCGGAAGTGCGTCGGGCGTGCAGCCCCCTCGTACACGCAACCCAAGTCGCCGACATCAACGATCGTTGAAAATCCGGGCGGATACATCACCTCGGGCGCCGGCAAAAACAGCAAATCGACTCCGGCACCTTGCAGCTGGGCGGCGTCGCGCTGCGGGTCGCGCGGATACCGCTCCAGATCTTCGTTTGGTGCGAACTGCATGGGGTTCACGAAGATGCTTACGGCGAGGGAACGGGCGCTCGAATGAGCAGCCTGGACCAGGCGCAGGTGCCCTTCGTGCAACGCGCCCATCGTCGGGACGAGCGCAAGCGGCCGCGGCAGAGCGGCAGCGGCGGCACGCGCCGAGCTCACCGTCTCAACGATGTCCATACGAGCGGCTAGCGCCGCGTTACCCGCAATACCGTTCGCCCCACTTGGAACGGTGCACCGATTTCCAGGCGCTGCTCGCCTTGGACCGGCCGGTCGTCAATGCGCGTCCCGTTCCGGCTGTCGAGGTCGGCAAGGAGCAGCTGTCCGGCCTGGCGACGCAAGCGCGCGTGACGCCGGGAAACGTACCTGTCCAGGCTGATGCACGCACCGGCCAGCGACTCGTCCCGGCCGATGACGATCTCTTCTTCGAACGGCCACGTCTTGCCGTCGAGTGGACCGCTTAGCACCTCGAGAAGATAGCTCGCGGACATGGCGCAAGGCGGTTTCGCCTCACGAAGCAAGGTGCCCTGGCCATTCAAGGGTAAATGGCGTCCAGACCATTAACAATTCCGATACACGTGACGATACAAAGTAAGTGACGTGGTTATCGACGGGCGCTGAGGCAAAACGGATGAACGACAGGATCGACGAGCTGCTGCACCTCATTGAGGTTGAGCCCGACGCACTGCGTGAAGCGGAGTTCATGCAGGCGCAAGCGATCCTTGAAACCATGATCGGCAAGAAAATAACGGGTGCCGAAATCCAGGAGACGCGGATCGTCATTACGACCGACGACGGCAATAAATACTTCTTCTACGGGTTTCTGGGCGAGACGGAAACGTCGTCCGGCTAAGCGCGCGTGCGCTGCTGCAACTCGTGGATATACTCCACAATCGCGCTTTGATCCGCAGCCGCGATTTGTGTGAAGGCAATTCCGTGAGCGAACTGCTGTTTTGCAGCATCGAAGAACGAAAGAACGACCCGTCCGCGAACCATCATTTCGTGGCCGCTCTCCGGTAGCGTAAACCGAAGCGTGACGTTCTGTCCGGAGCTTAAATCATTCTTCGTGATCACGCGCACGCCGCCGCCGCTCAAATCGACCGCGCTTCCGTACATCACTAATTCGCCGCCCGGCACGATAACGGTGACCGGAAAATCAACACTCGCGCGAAAGAACCGCCGCTGCTGAGGCGAACCCGGTTGCTGTGTGGTCACAGGCGGATTCGTTCGTTGCGGCTATTCCAGGCCCTGCGCAGCGACAATTGCGCCGAGGGCCACATGTTCGGCAGTCATTCCACCTTGCAGGTACACCTCGTACGGTTCGCGCAGCGGAGCGTCGCACGAAAGCTCGATCGTGGCCCCGCTGATGAACGAGCCGCTTGACATGATGACGGGATCCACATAACCCGGCACCGAGCCGGGCTCGGGCCGGAATCGCGCATTAACGGGCATGGCGGTTTGTAATGCTTGCGCAAAGCTCGTAAGCTTCGCGACGCTCCCGAGACGAATTGCTTGGACGATATCGGTTCGCTTGCTCCCGGGGGCCGGATCAACGGCAAAGCCCAGTTCAGCAAAGAGCGCGGCCGCAAAATCCAGTCCGCGCAAGCACTGCTCGACAATCAGCGGCGCAACGAACAAGCCATGGATGAATGCGCGTCCGAACCCTAGCGTGGGGCCCAATGCATCGCCCAATCCCGGCGCGTACAGGCGCGCTGCGACGCGCTCCAAGACGTCCGCTCGCCCCGCAATGTATCCGCCGCCGGGTGCAAGCGTTCCGCCTACGTTCTTAATGAGCGAGCCGGCGATGAGATCGGCGCCTGCGTGCGTGGGTTCGCGCGACTCCACGAGCTCACCGTAACAGTTGTCGACCACGATAATTACATCGGGCCGCAGCTGCTTTATACGTGCAAACACGGGCTCACACCGTGCGATCGAAAGGGACGGGCGCGGCGCGTATCCGCGAGAGCGTTGAACAAAAACCGCAGCGACCTGACGATCCGCTAGTTCCCGCTCGATTGCCGCTTCATCGAATGTCGCCTCCTCACCGATGACCAGGGGGATTTCGCGGTAAACGAGGCCCTGCGCGACCAGATTATGCCGCGCAACCAGGAGCGCATTTCGTAAGGTATCGTACGGCGCACCGCTTATTGAAATCAGCGTTTTTCCGGGCGGCACGCATGCCGCGAGCGCGCAAACGATCGCATGGGTTCCGCTCACGAGCGAAAGGCGCGCGAGCGTGCGCTGAGCACCGAAAATGCGCGAAAGCAGCGATTCGTAGCGTTCGCGGGCGGCATCGTCGTATCCATATCCCGTCGATCCGGCAAGATCGCTCTCCGCGACGCCTTCCTCCATAAACGCGGCAAGCACGGCGGCTTTTACCTCGGCTTGTTCCGGATACCGCAGTTCCGCCACGCGCTTGTGTGCCGCGCTCGCGGCCTCGGTTACGCGCTTACCGATGCCCAGCCGCGCGCATAACGCCTCAATCACGCGTGGATGCGCGCTTCATGCCGCTCGTACGCGCGGACAAACGGAATATAGAGCAGCGTCGCAATCCCGATGTTCACGCACACCAGCGCAATGGCGCGTACATCAAGTGTCGCAAGATACGTCGAGGCAAGCGAAGGTACGCCGGCCGGGACGTACAACGCGGGCCGCGCGACGATTCCGCGCGCAATGGCCACATAAGAGATCGTCGCCAAAAGCAGCGGTGTGATGACGAACGGAACCGCCAGAAATGGATTGAACACGATCGGCAAGCCGAACAGCAAGGGTTCGTTGATATTGAAGAGCGAGGGCACCAGCGTCACCCGCCCTATCTTGCGCAGGCGTTCCACTTTACTAAGCGCCAGCAGTGCGGCAAGCGGAAGCGTCGCACCGGCGCCTCCGGGAAAAACAAACAGAAACAGCGATACTACGACAATATGCGGCAATGCATGGTGCGCCGCAAAGGCCTGCGTGTTCTGCAACTGCAGGGTCAAATACACGGGTGTGACTATTGCTGCAAGCGTTGCCGGGCCGTGCACGCCGATCAGCCACAACAGTGTTTCAACCAGCACGATCACCAGCAAGGCAACGTAGGTGTCCCCAAGGCGGCCCAGCGGCGTCAATGCCGTTACCAGTTCGAGCGCAAGAGAAATGTGCCGTTCAAAGAGTACAAAGGAAAGAAGCACGATCAAAGCGGCAGCTACGGCATCAGCCGCCGCACCGGAGCCAAGCAGCGAGCGCATCGCGACACATGCGTATGCGCATACCAGCGCAACCAGAATTGCGAGAAAAAGCCCGCTTTCGCCCACCGTGTGCAAATACGTCAACGGATCGTGGAGCGTTACCGGCTGCGGAAGGGCAAGACAAAACGCGCAAAGTGCCGCGAATACACAGATAGCGCGGGAGATGTGCAAGTGTAACGCAAGACGATACGATAGGATCACGGCGAGCGCAGCTCCCATGACGCCAAACGCCGGAAGCTCCGCCGACGAAATGCGCCGCAAAAAGCCGGCAGGAAAGCTTCCCGCCTCGGGCATCAAAGCGATGAAAACGACCAGGGCCACCGCAAACGCGATGAGGCTCCATGGCAGGCTCTCACGCACGGCCACGAGGGCCGGCGCGTCGGCTATTTTGGAGCTAGATTTTGCGAACCACGGCCTCAACGCGGCCAAGGATGGTGACATCGGTTGCGTAGATTGGCTCCATCGTCCGATTCTCCGGCTGCAGCCGAACGCGCCCATCTTCTTTATAGAACCGCTTTACAGTGGCTTCCCCGTCGACCATAGCCACGACGATCTCGCCGTTGCTCGCCACGCGTTGCGGGCGCACGACGATGAGGTCACCGTCTAGAATGGCGGCCTCGACCATTGAGTCGCCTTGAACGCGCAGCATGAAGCCGTCCGAAGCGCGTGTGAACGAAGCCGGCAGCACGAACTCGCCCTCAATATTCTCTTGAGCCGTGATGGGCACACCCGCAGCGACTTTGCCGACTACCGGCATGACGATCGTCTCCGGGACCGCAGGGGCACCCAGATCGCTGCGCAGGGCGCGCGGTTTTGTGGGATCGCGGCTGATGAGCCCGCGGCGCTCCAGAGTCTTGAGATGGGCGTGAATGGTGGACGAGGACGACAGGCCGACGCGCTCGCCAATCTCGCGGACCGACGGCGGATAGCCTTGCTCGGCGGTAAACCGCCGGATCACTTCCAGGATGCGCTGCTGACGCTCCGTGGTTTGCTGCATAAACGACCTCCCCAGAAATGCCATACCCCTGGCATGCGAATCGCCTACAACCCTAGCATAAAACCCGTCGCAAGGCAAACATACGTTCGAGACCATCTTGACATCGCTCGCTTGAGCCGTGGTAAAATCTAGGGGACGAACAGGCGTTTGGCCCAACATATAGCCAGGGTAGTATAACGAACGGACGTTCGCCGCAAGATATAGTAAGGAGCAAAAACCGTGAGTAAGCGCAGACGATTCACCCTTATGCCGTTGATCGCGCTGGCAACGCTCAGCGCGTTGGTCACCGTACCGGCGCTCTCCGGGATGCATCTTTACGCGGCAACGCCGGCGCACTATCGCACCGTGATGGTCCGGCCGGGCGATACACTCTGGAGTATTGCTTCCGCCCGCACAGCTCGCGACGCCGACGTCCAAGAAACGATCGATCGCATAAGTGAAATCAACCACCTGAACGGCTCGTCCATCATCCCCGGCCAACGGCTACACGTCCCGAACTAACAACTTTCGAACCGCAACAAACAAAACAGACCGCCCCTCCCTGCGGTCTTTTTTGTTTTTCGTAAAACGCCCGAGCATTTTTTGCATGTCAGGCTGACGGAGCTCAACGTAACGCCGGCGCTGCCGACATCATAGCAGGGCTTCGTAACGCGGAGTTCGCCCGCCATTCGTCAGTTCGAAACCAGACTGACGGCATATCGTTGCTTATTGGTTTCTCTAACTGACTTTGCGAACTCCAAATTGAGGCATACATGCAACTTCGCTCCTATCTATTTCTAGGTGTCTTCGCACTTGCGGCCTGCGGGCAGAGCAACGGCGGACCGGTTCCTCATACATCGCCGTCCCCCACTCCGACCTCACACGCGAGCAATCCACCTGCAACCCCAACCCCAAGTTCAAGTCCGAGCCCGAGCCCGACCCCCAGCCTTGGTCCCACGGTGACGCCGACGTTCAATCTCAAGAACGCGGTCGGCACTTTGGTGAAAATTACGCTGATTTCGGTGGATGGTAAGTCCGTAACGCCGGTCTCTGCGATCACGATGATCGCGTGCAACCCTGCCTGTCCCGGTCCCGCGGTACCCGCCGGCAACGACGTCTTTGATGTCACCGTAAGCAATGCCAATAGCAGCGTTCTCACGCACGCTCAAGCCACCGCGCAAGTTTCCGCATCATCCAAGGGTCCGTTCGATGTGAACCTGCTGCGGGTAGTGGCGAACATCAGCATGACCGGCTTTTCGCCGCAGTACATTGCGGACAATGGGTATTCGCCCGAACCGATCACCGTTGTCGCAAACGATGCCGACGGCAATCCCATTACCGGCACGTTTGATACACCCATCTCGCTCGCGGGCATGGTCACGAATATCGCCTACTTTGTTTCGGATACGAATGGAAAGGTTGCCGGGCAGTACCCGAACCTCGTCTCGCAACTCCATGCAGGGTCCGACCCGCTGTACTTCTACTATACAAGTCAAGCCACGGCAAGTACCACGCTTACCGCGACATCCGGCAAAGCGCAAGCGAGTATTGCGTTCAGCCCCGTGCTCAGCCCGATACGGCTTTACGACGCGGACGGTAAGAGCATAGCGGGAACAGGTCCTATCCCCGTCCAGCCCGCAGGATCCACCGGATTTTACGCTGACGAAAACGGATACTCGGACTTTGCGCAAAACATGAAAGTCGCGAACAATTCGTGTACAGGTACGCTTACCGTCGCTCAGCAGCCGACGCCCGTGGTTCAACCGGGTCAAGACCCCACGCTGCCCGACCCGTATCGGGGCACCTACTATATCGCCAAACAGTCCAACACGAATGCAGCAAACGCTTCGTGCAAGCTCACCCTAACCGATGGACTGGGACAAAACCAAGAAGTCGACATCGTTTGGAACAAAAGCTCCTAACCTGAGTTTCGATCCAGCGCGTGACCCGTCGCACCTAAAATCTTCCTGGTACGCGGCGTCTAAAACCATTCTGGTACGCGGCGTCTAAAATTGTCATGGTGAGCTTGTCGAACCACGGCCGAGCATGTCGAGGCCCACGCGCTTCGACTGCGACTCAGCGGTCGTTCGACAGGCTCACGATGACAATTTCAGATGCGCGTACGATGAGAATTTCAAACG
>DASRSF010000136.1:0-5352 GCA_035656615.1 Vulcanimicrobiaceae bacterium
GACGATGATCACCGCGAACCAGGGCGATCGAAAAACGGAGGCCCGGTGCAGGCGCATCGGGCCACATGTGCGACTAGGCTTTCGGCAGTTCCTTGAACGACTGTTTCATCCGGTACTCACTGTACGGATACCGCGAGGTCAGGTTGTGCCATTGCACCAGCAGTTCGTTCGAATCCGGATTGGCGCGATACCGCGTGACACCCAAATAGTACTGCGCTTCGGGCGCCGCGTAGGATGTAGAAAAACGCGTCAGGACGTCGACGTACAATGCTTCGGCTTCTTTGAAACGGCGCAGACGCAGATTTGCATAACCGAATCCCGCGAGCATTCGCGCCATGAATTCGGGCGGCGGTGCAAAGCCGTCCCAACGGTACAGCTCGTCACCGTCCGGTGTGAGGATGCGCACGTCGGGTGTCCAGATGTGGTGAATCCGGTCTAAGAGCTGCGAGTTCTGCGGTTCCGCGTTATTGATTTGAACCGGGACGGAATAGGTCGAGATAATTTGCTGAACGGGGGGTTGAGGATACGTCACGGTATCCAGCGCTTGGCATCCCCCTCAACCAGGGTTGAAAATGTCCAGCAGGACGAACTTTGACTCTTCGCGAGCTTTGGCCCGCGCTTCGTCCAGATCATGCATCCAATTCATTGCGGCAAACCTTTCCGGTCTAGACCATTCGTTCGTCGACGTAGCACCAGCGCCAGTTTTCGCCCGGCTGGAACGATCGAATGACGGGATGTTTGGTCTGGTGATAGTGTTTGGTTGCGTGGCGGTTTTTCGAACTGTCGCAACAGCCCACGTGTCCGCAAACCAGGCATTCGCGCAGATGCACCCATTCATCTCCCATCTTCAGGCATTCTTCGCATCCGTCGGCAGACGGAACGACCTTGTGAATCGCAGAGAGGTGGGAGCACGGTTCTACTTGCATGGTACGAGCACTAACCTCACGTGGCTTTCGGGAGTTTCGTTCTTGCTAAAACTTGCGGGCGTCTGCTTGCCGGGCTCGCGATGAGCACGTTCATTCGTCCACCCTGCGACGATACGGCCTCGCCCGATATTGCTCAGCCGCAGCATGACACGCGCAGCGGGATTTGGGTACTGGCCGCAACGATTCTGGGTTCGGCTATGCCCGGAATCGACGGAACCGCCGTCAATGTCGCCCTGCCGGTGCTCCAGCGAGAGCTGCAGGCGTCATCAGATGCGGCGCAGTGGGTCGTGGAGGGCTATTCGCTTTTTCTTTCCGCGCTGATTCTGGTTGGCGGTTCGCTGGGCGATCACTTTGGACGCAGGCGAATGTTTATTCTGGGCACGATTATTTTTGCCGCAGCTTCGGCAGCGTGCGCGTTTGCGAGCAGCGCCCCTATTCTTATTGGCGCGCGCTGCATCCAAGGCATCGGCGGTGCGCTGCTCGTTCCGGAAAGTCTGGCAATTATCACCGCATCGTTCGATGAGCGCCATCGCGGTGCTGCTATCGGCACGTGGTCGGGATTTCTTGCGATAACGATGGCAATCGGTCCGCTCCTCGGCGGCTGGTTCGTGCAGGCGCTGAGCTGGCGATATGTGTTTGTCATTAATTTGCCGCTGGCGGCGATTGTGATCGCCTTGTCGATGCGGTTCATCCAGGAAAGCCGCGACGATGCCGTCGCAAAGCAGCACATCGACTGGACGGGCGCGGCAATAGCCACAGTTGCCCTAGGTTTGTTGACGTACGGCTTTATCGCGCTGCAGGGCGGTGCATCGCCTATCGCCGTCGGCGCCATCGCGCTGGGCGCGGTGCTTTTCGTTGCGTTTGTCTACGTCGAGCGCCACAGCCGCGGGCCGATGATTCCGCTCGGAATTTTCCGCTCTGGCGACTTTACGGTTTCCAATATCTACACGCTCTTGTTGTATGCCGCGCTCGGTGGTGCGCTTTTTTTCGTTCCGTTCAACCTCATCAACGTGCAGCACTATACCCCGACGGCCGCAGGTGCAGCGCTGTTGCCGATGATCCTCATCATGTTCATAGCCTCGCGCTGGTCGGGCGGTTTGGTTGCACGAGTGGGGGCACGCGGACCACTGACGATCGGTGCGTTGATCGCCGCGGTTGGATTTGTGTTGTTTGCGTTCACGGGCATCGGGCGATCGTATTGGACTTCGTTTTTTCCGGCCGTTCTTGTGCTTGGGATAGGTGCCTCGATATTCGTTGCGCCCCTTACCACGACCGTAATGAACTCCGCTCCGCCCGAGCACGCGGGCAGTGCTTCGGGAATTAACAACGCGGTCTCACGTGTTGCCGGTCTGCTGGCGATCGCGCTGCTGGGTATCGTCATCGTCTTTGCCGCGCACGCCGCGCTGCCACGCTACGACAGTGCGTTGCCCGCAGCGATTCGGCACGTGCTCGCGGCGGACTCGCTGCTCAGTGGACGCGCTCCCGACCGCGGTATCCCGGCAGATCAACGCCCCGCTGCCGAGCGTGCCGCGGCGCTGGCTCACGATGCGGGATTTCGGGACGCCATGCTCATCTCTGCAGCCCTTGCAGCTTTTTCCGCCGTCATCGCGTTCACCATGCTAAGCGGCCGCTCTTCGAGAGCCCAAGCGGGACGCCGTAAGGAAGGGCAGGGACCGCCTTCGTTGAACCAGGGTGCGCGGCCCGCGCAATAATGCCGACGTAGCTCAGTTGGTAGAGCAGCTGTTTCGTAAACAGCAGGTCGCCGGTTCGAGTCCGGCCGTCGGCTCCAGAAAATCCCTATAAACTAAGCGTTTTGCGGGGTTTTTGTTTTGATGCGGGTCTGCGCCACAGAGGCATACAGCACTTTTACAGCGCATAGCGGCGAACCAACGTGGAGAGTAAGCGCCGCAAACGCCCGATACGAAGTCATGACTGACTGCACGTGCACAGGTTCGTTCAATTGGCGACTAAGCGGCGCACCATACTCGGGGATGGTAGTATCTTTCAGCGGGCGCTAAAGCGCAAAGAACGGCAGCTTATCTTCTATACGCTGGATCATACAACGCATCGATCCTACGAACTAACGATTCGCACGCACGTTAAGCCGTTTATCGGGGAAGTCAGACTTGGCGGCAGCCGCTCGGGCACGGATTCGCCGGGCGCACAGGCCACTGCCAACCATTAGTAGCCTAAATAAGTCGCCCTAAGCCTGCTGCTACGCATACGCCGAGCGACCGAGAGTGTTATGGTTAGCAGTCCTCCCGGATTTGACCGCAGGTAGCGTGGCGGCCCGTTCACCTCCAGAATGAAGGCCCGCGATGACATATACAAGTACCCTGCCGTGCTCCACCGTATTCACCGTCCTTACCGACGACAATCTGCAACATGTTGAATCAAAGTCGGAAAACAGCATGTACACCTACGCCTGCGGTTGCTTTGTGATTCACCGACTTACCGCATCGGATTGTCGCGTACAATGGTGTACGTATCACAAACCTCGGCTACGGGTTGCACCGCCCCCATTTAGTTAATTTGATGACCACGTTGCAAGACGGCTGCGGTGCCCATTTAAGGGCGAGTTCACGTAGAATCCGCGAACTGCCCAAAAAATTGGGCGTTTGGTCTTCGTAAGTAGCGCGGAATACACTCATCCCGGGTGTCCCTGTTGGAGTGGGCCCTGGGGAGCGCGACCCCTTAACGGGCCTATCCGTGAGGGGCCGCGTTTCATATGGAAAAAGCCCCAGTAAAACGCAGGTCGGCGGTTCGAGTCCGGCCGTCGGTTGATTACGCTCGAAAACGAAGGGCCGCGCATTGCCGCGGCCCTATTGCTACTGCTTGTCGATAACTCAACGCAGTGGTTATTTGCTGCTGCGACGCGACGACCGGGGCGGTGATCCTTCGATCTCATCTTGGGTCGTGCGGCTGGTAGTATTGATCGTTGGTTTCGGGTTCTTCGAGCCCTCGGTGCTCATCACGGAAGGCTTAGGATCCGGGAGATCGGGCTCTTCACCGCCCGCGTGCGGTTCGCTCAGCTCGAAGTTCCACAGACCTTGTGAATTCACCATATCGAAGCCCGGGCTCTTGCCGCGTTTGCCGTTCTGCGACTCGTCGAAGTAGGCGTGCGTAAAGCGTTCGTCCGGCGGCACGTTTGACGATGGGAAGTTATTCGCGATCGCAGCGAGCGCAGACTCAAACATTTTTTGATGTGCAACTTCGCGGGTCATGAGAAAGCGCAACGCGTCTTCGGCGCCCGTGTCCGGGCAAAGCTTGATAAGACGATCGTACACGACCTTCGCACGCGCTTCAGCAGCGATGTCGGAACGCAAATCCGCCAGGGGATGACCGATTGTATCAATGTAGGCGGATGTCCAAGGCGCACCCATTGAATCCACCAGCCGCAGACCGGAACCTCCCGTCAACGTCGGAACCGTCGAATTCCACGCAAGCTGCATATAATCTTCATGTTTCCCGTCCATCAGCTCGCCCAAATACGAGCCTTCTACCTCATCGATCATCGCGCCCGCGCTTTTTGCGCCCTTTAACAGGCCGGAGATTATCTGTCCGATCATCTCCAAGTGCGAAAGCTCTTCCGTGGCAATGTCGAGCAGCATGTCGCGTCGAGCGACGTCGCTCTCGCCCCATCCTTGTGTAAAGTACCTCATGGCAGCGGCAAGCTCGCCGTTCGGGCCGCCGAACTGCTCCAGACAGAGCTTGGCAAAGGCTGGGTTTGGTTCGTCCACGCGCACCGTGTACTGTAGTTTTTTGTTATGCACAAACATTCCGTGAGGCTCTCCCTTCTGGAGTGGCTGACTACCCGGCGCGGTTTCTTACGAAACGGGCGGGTAAACAATGGCCTGCCTACGTGCATGAGAAAAAAGTGTAAGTCGTCTTGCGCGTGGGAAAACGCGCTGCACGTATGACGACGGACGCGGCGCCTTTTGAAACGATTGCCTCGCGGGAGGACGCGCTGCGAGCCTTTGACCGGCATCGGGTGCTGCGCGCCAGGAGCGATCGTAAACCGCTGATTGTCGCGCTGCTGCTTGTCGGTCCCGGCATACTGACGATGCTGGGCGAAAACGATGGACCCAGTATGCTGTCATACGTTGCGACGGGCGCGACGTACGGCCTGGGATTTTTCGTTCCATTTATCGTCCTCACGTTCGGCATGGCGTATCTGGTACAGGAAATGACGGTGCGAATCGGCATTGCGACGCGCCGCGGCCACGCGGAACTGATTTTCGATCGCTTTGGTGCCGGCTGGGGGCGTTTTTCGGTTGTGGATCTGGCGTTGGGCAACGTGCTCACGCTTGTTGCAGAATTTGCCGCGATCTGTTCGGGCGCGGCGTTTTTGGGCATTTCGCGTCCACTTGCCGTCACGCTAGCGCTATTGCTGGTTTTGGGAGCGTTTGCCACGCGACGGTATTTC